>NZ_JBHVDX010000051.1:0-47024 GCF_042802555.1 Streptomyces sp. NPDC057474
CGGCCTGTCCAGGGGCGCGGGGAACTGCGCGATCAGCCCCCGACCGGCCGCACCCGCCGATGCACCTCGCGTGGCAGACGCGTCCGCGGCTTGTCGTGGGCCGGCCGCGCAGTTCCCCGCGTCCCTTTCGAGGCCGGGGATCACCTGGCACCCGCCCAACCAGCGGAGCGCACACGCATGCGCTGACAGCGAACAGTTCCCTTTGCGGGATTCACCGGCGGAGCCACCGCGTTAGGGTCCATGAATACGAGGGCTGGGCTGTCGGCGAACGGCTCGGTCCCCGGAAGGGAAACGTGAAGACGGCCCGGCGCCGTCGTAAGACGAGCAGGTGGATACGTGACGAATCTGATGCCCTATGCCGCCGGCGAGCCTTCCATCGGTGGTGGCCTCGGCGACCAGGTCTACAACCGGCTGCTTGGCGAGCGGATCATCTTCCTCGGCCAGCCGGTCGACGACGACATTGCCAACAAGATCACCGCACAGCTGCTGCTCCTTGCCGCAGACCCGGACAAGGACATTTTTCTGTACATCAACAGCCCCGGCGGCTCGATCACGGCCGGCATGGCTATCTACGACACCATGCAGTACATCAGGAACGACGTGGTGACCATCGCCATGGGCCTCGCTGCCTCGATGGGCCAGTTCCTGCTGAGCGCGGGCACCCCCGGCAAGCGCTTCGCGCTGCCGAACGCCGAGATCCTGATCCACCAGCCCTCCGCCGGCCTGGCCGGCTCGGCCTCGGACATCAAGATCCACGCCGAGCGGCTGCTGCACACCAAGAAGCGCATGGCGGAGCTCACCTCCCAGCACACTGGTCAGACCGTCGAGCAGGTGACCCGCGACTCGGACCGTGACCGCTGGTTCGACGCCTTCGAGGCCAAGGAGTACGGCCTCATCGACGACGTCATGCCGACGGCCGCCGGCATGCCGGGCGGCGGCGGTACCGGGGCGGCCTGAGAACCGAAGACGGCAGCAGGGCCACAGGGTGCTCCCCGGAGCCCCTGAAGCCCGCCGGGGGAGCCCCTGAGCCTCCCGGGGCCGTCAGCGCCCTTCCCAGTCCCTCCAGCCCACCGCCCCAGCCCTCTTTCCAGGAGACACCGTGAACGACTTCCCCGGCAGCGGCCTCTACGCCCGCACCGAGGCCGAGTACACCGGCCCCCGCGCCGAGTCCCGCTATGTCATCCCCCGCTTCGTCGAGCGCACCTCGCAGGGCATCCGTGAGTACGACCCGTACGCGAAGCTCTTCGAGGAGCGGGTGATCTTCCTCGGTGTGCAGATCGACGACGCCTCCGCCAACGACGTCATGGCGCAGCTGCTGTGCCTGGAGTCGATGGACCCCGACCGGGACATCTCGGTCTACATCAACAGCCCCGGCGGCTCCTTCACGGCGCTCACGGCGATCTACGACACGATGCAGTTCGTGAAGCCGGACATCCAGACGGTCTGCATGGGCCAGGCGGCCTCCGCCGCCGCGATCCTGCTGGCCGCCGGTACGCCGGGCAAGCGCATGGCGCTGCCGAACGCCCGCGTCATGATCCACCAGCCGTACAGCGAGACGGGCCGTGGTCAGGTCTCCGACCTCGAGATCGCCGCCAACGAGATCCTCCGGATGCGTGCGCAGCTGGAGGACATGCTGGCCAAGCACTCCACCACGCCGATCGAGAAGATCCGCGAGGACATCGAGCGCGACAAGATCCTCACGGCCGAGGGCGCGCTGTCGTACGGCCTGATCGACCAGATCATCTCCACGCGGAAGATGAACAACGACAACGTCCGCTGACCGCGGAAAGGCTGTATTGTCTGCCGCCCCTTGGCATGGTTGGCACCGTTTGACCCAGTGCACGACAGGGTGCACGCCAAAGCGAACCCTGCCAAGGGGGGCCCGAACGAGGGGCCCGGCAAGGTACCGTCGACATAAGGCAGCACCAGGAGTCGCTGGATTTCAATTGTCCAGGCGTCTCCCATGGCGAAGGGGAAGCACACCGTGGCACGCATCGGTGACGGCGGCGATCTGCTCAAGTGCTCGTTCTGCGGCAAGAGCCAGAAGCAGGTCAAGAAGCTCATCGCAGGGCCCGGTGTGTACATCTGCGACGAGTGCATCGACCTCTGCAACGAGATCATCGAGGAGGAGCTCGCCGAGACCAGCGAGGTCCGCTGGGAGGAGCTCCCGAAGCCTCGCGAGATCTACGAGTTCCTCGAGGGCTATGTGGTCGGCCAGGAGGCGGCCAAGAAGGCCCTCTCCGTCGCGGTGTACAACCACTACAAGCGGGTCCAGGCCGGTGAGAACGGCGGCGGTCAAAGCCGCGAGGACGCCATCGAGTTGGCCAAGTCCAACATCCTCCTGCTGGGCCCCACGGGCTCCGGCAAGACCCTCCTCGCGCAGACCCTCGCGCGCATGCTGAACGTCCCGTTCGCGATCGCGGACGCGACGGCGCTGACGGAGGCGGGCTATGTCGGCGAGGACGTCGAGAACATCCTGCTGAAGCTCATCCAGGCGGCGGACTACGACGTCAAGAAAGCCGAAACAGGCATCATCTACATCGACGAGATCGACAAGGTCGCGAGGAAGAGCGAAAACCCCTCCATCACCCGCGACGTGTCGGGCGAGGGCGTGCAGCAGGCCCTGCTGAAAATCCTGGAAGGCACCACGGCGTCGGTCCCGCCCCAGGGCGGCCGTAAGCACCCCCACCAGGAATTCATCCAGATCGACACGACGAACGTCCTGTTCATCGTGGGCGGCGCCTTCTCCGGTCTGGAGAAGATCATCGAGTCCCGGGCCGGCGCCAAGGGCATCGGCTTCGGTGCGACGATCCGCTCCAAGCGCGAGCTGGAGTCCAAGGACCAGTTCGAGGCCGTCATGCCGGAAGACCTGGTGAAGTTCGGCATGATCCCGGAGTTCATCGGCCGCCTGCCCGTCATCACCTCGGTCCACAACCTGGACCGCGAGGCGCTGCTCCAGATCCTCATCGAGCCCCGCAACGCGCTGGTGAAGCAGTACCAGCGCCTCTTCGAACTCGACGGCGTGGAGCTCGACTTCGAGCGCGAGTCCCTGGAAGCCATCGCCGACCAGGCCATCCTCCGCCAGACCGGCGCGCGCGGCCTGCGCGCCATCATGGAGGAAGTCCTGATGTCGGTCATGTACGAGGTCCCGTCCCGCAAGGACGTGGCCCGAGTCGTCATCACGGCGGACGTAGTCCGCTCGAACGTGAACCCGACCCTGATCCCACGGGATGCAAGGGGGCGAGGGCCGGGGGAGCAGAAGACGGCGTAGCCCGTACGCGTGAACGAGGAAGAGGGCACCCTGGCTGGGCGCCCTCTTCTGGCCGTTCTTGTTTGGATTCAAGACAAGCTTGTCGGCCTTTGGTGTCATGCCTCCGTCGTTGATCTTCTTGCCGAGCACAAGGACGACCTTGAGCTCAGCGTGAGACGGAGGAACGAGGGATGAAGATGAAGCGCTTGTTGGCGGCACTGAGCGTGGTCGCGGCTGCGGGAGTCGTACCGGTGGTGACGGCAGGTACAGCGCATGCTTCCCCATTCGACTGCGTGGAGTACCTCAAAGACAAGGGCTACAGGGTCGGACCTGTTGTGACAAAGGCGTGCGGTAAGGGGGGAGGGATCCTTAGCCCCAGTACCGCCTGCATATTTGACCTCCGAGGCGTTCGTGTGTCGGCTAGTCATGCTGTGGAGGCCTGTGCTCGGGTCTGAGCAAACGACACAGGGGCGTCCCGCAGGCCCGCGGGACGCCCCTGTGTGAACCCGTCAGATCTTGACGCGGACCGCCTCGCGCAACTTCGCCGTGGTCTCCGCGGCAGTGGACTGCTCCGTCGCCTTCTCGGCCATGATGCTCGCCAGGTCCATCGGCATCACCATGCCCACCGTGCTGTAGTCGCCCCAAACGCAGAATGACAGGTTCATCACGCTTGGACCATCGCTCGTGCCGCCGTCGGTGGGCTCCATCTTGGCGTCCTGGCACTTGAGGACCGCGCCGTCGGCGGAGTCGTACGACGTCGGGTCACCGACCATGGTGACCTTCACGTCCTCGTCATCCTTCCCGGACTGGGACGCCATGTGGTCCAGCATGGCGTCGACGACCTTCTCGGGGTCCTCGATCTCGCCGTAGACGCCGCTGAAGTGAAGCTGCTTCTGCGACATCGGGTTGCTCTCGTTACCGGACGCGTACGAGGCGCTGACGTCCTTGGGGTCGGTAACTCCCCACTTCTCGGCGTCCTTCACGTCACTGTCGGACAGGGCGCCGCCACCGCTGTCGTTCTTCTTGTACTCACTGAGCACAGTCGCCGGCGTAGTCAGCTTGTGCGGCCCGTCATCCGCGATGTCCGCTCCGCCACCCCCGCCGATCACGAAGTACGCCCCCACCGCCACCGCCGCCACCACGGCCACCGCGCCGAGGATGATGCCGACCTTCTTGCCGCCGCCACCGCCGGAGACGGGGGGCTGGGGCACGGTCGGGTAGGGCTGCTGCTGGCCGTACGGGGCCTGGGGCTGGCCGTAGGGCGGGGTCTGGGGCGGGACGCCCTGGGGGGTCTGCTGGGGGTAGCCGTAGCCGGGCTGCTGCGGGGGCGCCTGCTGCGGGTAGCCATAGCCGGGCTGGGGGGCGGCCTGGGGCGGCTGCTGACCGTACGGTCCGGGCTGCTGGGGCTGCCCGCCGTACGGGCCCGGCTGGTTGTAGCTCATGTTCTGGGTTCCCCTCCAGATACTTATGTGGTTCCGACATCCTCGCGTAGCCACGAGGTGCGCAAAGCACCGGGGGGCACACCGTTACGGAAGAATCGGGTTTCGGGACCACCCCGTGACACCCCTAAACTGGGCGGGTGACCGAGAACGCTCAGCAGCAGCCTCCAGCGCCCGCCACCGATCTGCCGACCCAGTACGCGCCGGCCGATGTAGAGGGGACGCTGTACGAGCGCTGGGTAGAGCGTGGTTACTTCGCGGCCGACGCCAAGAGCGACAAGCCCGCGTACACCATCGTCATCCCGCCGCCGAACGTCACCGGCAGCCTGCACCTCGGGCACGCCTTCCAGCACACCCTCATGGACGCCCTCACCCGCCGCAAGCGCATGCAGGGTTACGAGTCCCTGTGGCTCCCCGGCATGGACCACGCCGGCATCGCCACCCAGAACAAGGTCGAGCAGCAGCTCGCCGAAGAGGGCAAGTCCCGCCACGACTTGGGGCGCGAGGAGTTCGTCGAGCGTGTCTGGCAGTGGAAGGAGGAGTACGGCGGCAAGATCCTCGGCCAGATGCGCCGCCTGGGCGACGGCGTCGACTGGGACCGTGAGCGGTTCACCATGGACGAAGGCCTGTCCAAGGCCGTCCAGACCATCTTCAAGCGGCTCTACGACGACGAGCTGATCTACCGCGCCGAGCGCATCATCAACTGGTGTCCGCGGTGTCTGACGGCCATCTCGGACATCGAGGTCGAACACCAGGAGGACGCCGGCGAGCTGGTCTCCATCCGGTACGGCGAGGGAGACGACTCTCTCGTCGTCGCCACCACCCGGGCCGAGACGATGCTCGGCGACACCGCCGTCGCCGTCCACCCGGACGACGAGCGGTACCAGCACCTCATCGGCAAGCAGATCAAGCTCCCGCTGACCGATCGCACCATCCCGGTCGTCGCGGACACCCACGTCGATCCGGAGTTCGGCACGGGCGCCGTCAAGGTGACCCCGGCGCACGACCCGAACGACTTCGCGATCGGCCAGCGCCACAACCTGCAGTCCATGACGATCATGGACGAGCACGGAATCATCACCGTCCACGGCCCCTTCCTCGGCCAGGACCGCTTCGAGGCCCGCTCGGCCGTCGTCGGCGCACTGCGCTCGCAGGGCCGGATCGTCGCCGAGAAGCGCCCGTACACGCACTCCGTCGGCCACTGCTCCCGCTGCAAGACCACGGTCGAGCCCCGTCTGTCCATGCAGTGGTGGGTCAAGGTCGCGCCCCTGGCCCAGGCCGCGGGCGACGCGGTCCGCGACGGCCGGGTCAAGATCCACCCCGAGGACATGTCGAAGCGCTACTTCGACTGGGTCGACAACATGTACGACTGGTGCATCTCGCGCCAGCTCTGGTGGGGCCACCGCATCCCCGTCTGGTACGGCCCGAACGGCGAGACGGTCTGCGTCGGCCCCGACGAGGAGCCGCCCGGCACGGAGGCCGAGGGCTGGACCCAGGACACCGACGTCCTGGACACCTGGTTCTCCTCCGGCCTGTGGCCGTTCTCCACGCTCGGCTGGCCCGAACAGACCGAGGACCTGCGGAAGTTCTACTCGACCGACGTCCTGCTCACCGGCCACGACATCATCTTCTTCTGGGTCGCCCGGATGATGATGTTCGGCCTGTACGCCATGGACGGCGAGGCCCCCTTCAAGACCATCGCGCTGACCGGCCTGGTCCGCGACGAGCGCGGCAAGAAGATGTCGAAGTCCTTCGGCAACGTCGTCGACCCGCTCGACTGGATGGACAAGTACGGCTCCGACGCGCTCCGTTTCACCCTCGCGCGCGGCGCCAACCCGGGCACCGACGTCCCGATCGGCGAGGACTGGGTCCAGGCCTCCCGTAACTTCGCCAACAAGATCTGGAACGCGACCCGCTTCGCGCTGATGAACGGCGCGACCGTCGAGGGCGCGCTGCCGGACGCGTCGAGGCTCTCGGCGACCGACCGCTGGATCCTCGCCCGCCTCAACGAGACGGTCGAGCAGGTCGACGCGTACTACGAGGACTTCCAGTTCGCCAAGCTCAGCGACGCCCTGTTCCACTTCGCGTGGGACGAGGTCTTCGACTGGTACGTCGAGCTGTCCAAGACGACGTTCCAGGCGGGCGGCGAGGCGGCGCAGGTCAGCCAGCGCGTCCTGGGCGAGGTCCTGGACGTCACACTGCGGCTGCTGCACCCGGTCATCCCGTTCGTCACGGACACCCTGTGGACGACGCTGACCGGCGGCGAGTCCCTCGTCATCGCCGACTGGCCCAAGGACAGTGGCTTCCGCGACGACGCCGCCGAGCGCGAGATCGAGCTGGTCCAGCAGGTCGTCACCGAGGTCCGCCGGTTCCGCGCCGACCAGGGCCTCCAGCCCGGCCAGCGCGTCCCGGCCCGCCTCACCCTCGACGGTACGGTCCTGGCTCCGCACGACGCCGCGATCCGTCAGCTCCTCCGCCTCCAGCCCGAGGGCGAGGGCTTCTCGGCCACCGCGACCCTGCCGGTGGCGGGCGCCGAGGTCGCCCTCGACCTCTCCGGTGTCATCGACGTCGCCGCCGAACGCAAGCGCCTCGCGAAGGACCTCGCGGCGGCCGAGAAGGAGAAGGCCCAGGCCACGGCCAAGCTCGGCAACGAGGCATTCCTCGCGAAGGCCCCGGACCAGGTCGTCGACAAGATCCGCGGCCGCCTCACCAAGGCCGACGAGGACATCGCCCGGATCGCCGCCCAGCTGGACCGGCTGCCGAAGGCGTAGCCGTTCATACGTAGGCGAAGGCCCCGGTGCTGTCAGGCGCCGGGGCCTTCTGCTGGGCGGGGTGGGTTTCGCTCACCGGCGCTCACCGGGCGCCGCCTGCGCCCACCCGTGCCGCCCCGGGCGGCACGACTGCCCGCAGCTGTGACCGCCGGGTTTCCAGGGGCGCGGGGAACTGCGTGATCAGCCACGTACGACCGGCAGTCGCCGTACTGCGGGTACCCCCGAGCTACAAGGCGCCGGATCCGTAGACTGACCCCGTGAGTGAACGCAGTGAGCAGCAGCCAGAACCGATCGACCCGTTCGAGGAGATCATCGCCGCCGAGACGGACCGTGACCCGGACCTCGCGGTGATCGAGGCCGGCAGCCGCACCCTGCGTGCCCAGGGCGGCGCGCCGGAGGCCGACGTACCGTCGCGGCCCACCGACCCGGCCGTCGACAAGGCGCTGCGCGAGGTCGAGACGGAGTTGGCGACCCGCTGGGGCGAGACCAAGCTGGAGCCCTCGGTCAGGCGGATCGCCGCGCTGATGGACATCCTGGGCGAGCCGCAGCGGTCGTACCCCTCCATCCACATCACCGGCACCAACGGCAAGACGTCCACCGCCCGCATGATCGAGGCCCTCCTCGGCGCCTTCGAACTGCGCACCGGCCGGTACACATCCCCGCACGTCCAGTCGATCACCGAGCGCATCAGCCTCGACGGCGCCCCCATCTCCGCCGAGCGGTTCATCGAGACGTTCGAGGACATCAAGCCGTACATCGAGATGGTCGACTCCCAACAGGAGTACCGGCTCTCCTTCTTCGAGGTGCTGACCGGCATGGCGTACGCCGCCTTCGCCGACGCGCCCGTGGACGTGGCCGTCGTCGAGGTCGGCATGGGCGGCACGTGGGACGCCACCAACGTCATCGACGGGGACGTCGCCGTCGTGACCCCCATCGACCTCGACCACACCGACCGGCTCGGGACGACGCCCGCCGAGATCGCCGTCGAGAAGGCCGGGGTCGTCAAGCAGGACGCGACCGTGATCCTGGCGCAGCAGCCGGTGGACGCGGCGCAGGTGATGCTGAAGAAGGCCGTGGAGGTCGACGCGACGGTGGCCCGGGAGGGCCTGGAGTTCGGCGTCGTCTCCCGGCAGGTCGCCGTCGGCGGGCAGATGCTCACCCTGCGCGGCCTCGGCGGCGAGTACCCCGGGGTCTATCTCGCGCTGCACGGCCCGTACCAGGCGCACAACGCGGCCGTCGCCCTCGCCGCGGTCGAGGCGTTCTTCGGCGTCGGCTCGCAGCGCCCGGAACCGCTCGACCTGGACACGGTCCGCAAGGCGTTCGCGGCGGTCTCGGCACCGGGACGGCTCGAAGTCGTACGGCGGTCCCCGACCGTCGTGCTCGACGCCGCCCACAACCCGGCGGGCGCGCGGGCCACGGCCGAGGCCGTCGGCGAGGCGTTCGACTTCAGCCGGCTGATCGGCGTGGTCGGGGCCAGCGGCGACAAGAACGTACGAGGTCTCCTGGAGGCCTTCGAGCCGATCTTCGCCGAGGTCGTGATCACGCAGAACTCCAGCCACCGGGCGATGGACGCCGACGAGCTGGCCGGGATCGCGGTCGAGGTGTTCGGCGAGGAGCGGGTGCAGGTCGAGCCGCGGCTGCCCGACGCCCTGGAGGCGGCGATCACGCTCGCCGAGGAGGAGGGCGAGTTCGCGGGCGGTGGCGTCCTGGTCACCGGTTCCGTCATCACCGTCGGCGAGGCCCGGCTGCTGCTGGGGAAGGGCTGAGTTCCACGACATGCGTACCCTCTGTGCTTCGACCCTGATCGGCGAGTTCTTCGTGATCGGATTGGCCGGGCTGGTCGCCATGAAGGATCCGGATCTGACCATGTCGACGGTCTGGACGGTCAGCGGCATCGCCATGTTCCTGTGCGTCCTGCTGTGCGGCCTCGTCACCCGGCCCGGCGGCATCCAGCTCGGCTGGGCCCTCCAGATCGCGCTGATCCTCTCCGGCTTCTTCGTCCCGACCATGTTCTTCATGGGCGCGGTCTTCGCCGCTCTGTGGTGGGCCTCGGTCCACTTCGGGCGGAAGATCGACGAGGCGAAGGCCCGGTTCGCGGCTCAGGGGGAGTCGCCCGCCGGGGCTTCCTGACGCTGCGTAACGCGCTGTCGGCGTGGCCCTGTAGCCTCTGAGCTCCGCACCCGTGTGAAATGAAGGAGTCACCACCGTGAGCCAGCGCACCCTCGTCCTGCTCAAGCCCGACGCCGTCCGGCGTGGCCTGACCGGCGAGATCATCAGCCGTATCGAGCGGAAGGCCGGCTGGCAGATCACCGCGCTGGAGCTGCGGACCCTGGACCAGGACACGCTGGAGCAGCACTACGGCGAGCACAAGGGCAAGCCGTTCTACGAGCCGCTCGTCGAATTCATGGCCTCCGGGCCGGTCGTCGCGCTGATCGTCGAAGGCGAGCGCGTCATCGAGGGTGTACGGGCGCTGGCCGGCCCGACCGACCCGATCGCCGCGCAGCCCGGTTCCATCCGTGGTGACTACGGCGTCATCGTGCGCGAGAACCTGATCCACGCGTCGGACTCCGAGGAGTCGGCCGAGCGCGAGCTGAAGATCTTCTTCCCCGGGCGCGCGTAGCAACGTCCGTGACGGCGGGGGCCGGTGAGTCGTCTCGCCCCCGCCACCCTTACTCTTCTGGCAACACTCGGCCACCACCCACACGGCCTACCCCTGCCTGACCTGCCAACCCACCGAAAATCCGGCCGTACAACGGCATATGCGCGGCGATCGGGGGAACGCACACCCCTGATGGATCGTCTCCAGAGGCGAGGCGGCGCATCGCATGCCCACAATGGCGAAGACCCTCGCGCAGTGTTCGTGCGGGCGAGACTACGATGTAAGCCTTCACGTCACAGCACCCACTTCGCCGACCTGAAAAGCCTGAAAAGCTCTCAAAAGCCGTCAGCGCTCCACTTGGGAAGGCCACACGAATCCTGATGGGGAACTCAATGTCGTTCATCGGCCGTGACATGGCTGTCGACCTCGGGACCGCCAACACGCTGGTGTACGTCAGGGGTCGCGGGATCGTACTGAACGAGCCGTCCGTCGTCGCGATCAACACCAACACCGGTGGAATTCTCGCGGTCGGCGCGGAGGCGAAGAAGATGATCGGGCGGACGCCGGGCAACATCGTTGCCGTACGTCCGCTGAAGGACGGTGTCATCGCCGACTTCGAGATCACCGAGCGGATGCTCCGCTACTTCATCCTGAAGATCCACAAGCGGCGGTATCTCGCCCGTCCTCGGGTCGTCGTCTGCGTGCCGTCCGGCATCACCGGTGTCGAGCGTCGCGCCGTCATCGAGGCGTCCTCCCAGGCCGGCGCCCGTCAGGTGCACATCATCGAGGAGCCCATGGCCGCGGCCATCGGCTCCGGCCTGCCGGTCCACGAGGCCACGGGCAACATGGTGGTGGACATCGGCGGCGGCACCACGGAGGTCGCGGTCATCTCCCTCGGCGGCATCGTCACCGCCCAGTCCATCCGCGTCGCGGGCGACGAGTTGGACAACGCGATCATCCAGCACATCAAGAAGGAGTACTCGCTCCTTCTCGGTGAGCGGACGGCCGAGCAGATCAAGATCACGATCGGTTCGGCGTACGACCTCGACGCTGACGAACACACCGAAATCCGCGGCCGGGACCTGGTGTCCGGGCTGCCCAAGACCGTCGTCATCTCCGCCGCGGAAGTGCGGAAGGCGATCGAGGAACCCGTCAACGCCATCGTCGATGCCGTCAAGACGACCCTCGACAAGTGCCCGCCGGAACTCTCCGGCGACATCATGGACCGCGGCATCGTCCTCACCGGCGGCGGCGCCCTGCTCCGCGGTCTCGACGAGCGGCTGCGCCGTGAGACCGGAATGCCGATCCATATCGCCGAGGACCCGCTGGACAGTGTGGCGCTCGGCTCCGGCAAGTGCGTCGAGGAGTTCGAGGCGTTGCAGCAGGTGCTCGACGCCCAGCCCCGCAGATGACGTAACACTTCGATTCCGCCGTACGGGACGTTCTCCTCTCGTGCGGCGGATCGTTGATATTGAGGCATAAGCTCCCACAAAGCGCCCCTGTCGTTCCCGCCTCGGGATTCCCAGGGGCTACCCGAATTCCCCAATTCCTGTCGAATTCCTATGAGGAAGGCACGGCCGCCGCACGTGAGGGACACACGAGAGAGCCGGCTGCTCCTGGTGCTGCTGATCGCCGTCGCGTTCGCGCTGATCACGGTGGACATCCGCGGCGGGGAGGAGTCACCGGTCGACGGTGCCCGACGTGCCGCCGCCACCGTCTTCGGCCCGATCGAGGACGGGGTGTCGACCGCCGTCGACCCGATCGGCAACGCCATAAGCGCAGTCCGCGACTCCGGCTCCCGCCACGACCGCCTCGCCGCGCTGGAGAAGGAGAACGCCGAGCTGAAGGCGTCCCTCGGCAGCGACGACCGCAACCGCAGCAGAGTCGACCAGCTCGACAAGATGCTGAAGACCGCCGCGAACGGCCAGTACGGCATCAAGGGCGCCGAGGTCATCGCCATAGGAGCGGCCCAGGGCTTCTCCTGGACCGTCACCATTGACATCGGCACCAACGACGGCATCACCCGCGACATGACCGTCCTCAACGGCGACGGGCTCGTCGGCCGCGTCACCACCGTCGGACCGAACACCGCGACCGTGCTCCTCGCCAACGACCCCGACTTCACCGTCGGCACCCGTATGGAGGCCACCGACGAACTCGGCTTCGCCTCCGGCCAGGGTGACCGCCCGCTGCGCGTCGAACTCCTCAACGGCAAGGCCAAGGTGAAGGCGGGCGACCGCCTCGTCACCTTCGGTTCGCAGGCCGACAAGCCGTTCGTACCCGGCGTCCCGGTCGGTGTCGTCTCCCGCGTCGACCCCTCCGGCGGCGATCTCACCCGCACGATCTACGTCAAGCCGTTCGTGGCCTTCACCCAGCTCGACATCGTCGGCGTCGTCGTCCAGCCGCCCCGCAAGGACCCGCGCGACACCGTCCTGCCGAACAAGCCGAAGGCCACGCCCACGCCGACCGTGACGGTGACGGTCACGCCGGGCGCGGACGAACCCGGTGAAGGCGCCGACGGACAGCCGCAAGAGCAGTAGGACGTAGGACAGTAGGAGCTGAACCCCTCATGCGTTTCAACCGGATGCTGCTCTCCACCACCCTGGTGATCGTCGCCCTGGTGATCCAGGTGAGCGTCCTCGCCAGACTCCATCTCCCGGGCGCCGTACCGGACCTGGTGCTCCTCACCGTGCTCGGCCTCGCCCTGGTCTACGGCCATGTCGGCGGCGCCCTCGTCGGCTTCGGCGCCGGGCTGCTGTCCGACCTCGCGCCACCCGCGGACCACGCGGCCGGGCGGTACGCCCTGGTCCTCTGCGTCATCGGCTACCTGGCCGGCCTTGCCAAGCCCGAGACGGGCCGGCTCAAGTCGGCGACGGGTCCGATGGCCGTGGTCGTCGTCGCCGCGCTCGGCGCGACGCTCCTCTACGCCGGTGTCGGCGCCCTCGTCGGCGACGACGCCGCCCGCCATGTCGGCCTGCCCAGCCTGCTGTTCACCGCCGCGCTCTACGACCTGCTGCTCGCCCCCTTCGTCGTTCCCGGCGTCATGGCGCTCGCCCGGCGCGCCGAGAACGACCCGCTCGCCGAGACCAACAGCGCCGGCAAGGCGTCCGACGTCTCCTCCGGATGGCTCTCCTCCGGCACCGGCCTGCGCATCGGCAACCAGCGCGGCGGACTCCGCATCAAGGCCGCGCGATCGCGGATGGCCAGGGCGGGACGCATCAAGGGGGTCAAGCGGCTGTGACGGTACGGCACATGACACCTGGGCCGGATGCGGGAACCGATCACAGCCGAGCGGTGTACCCCATGTACCAGCACCACGCGCACCACCCGTACACGCACCACCCGCACACGCACTGAGAGGGGGAGACAGGCAGTGACCAACATCCCGGAGACCGGGCGGACCCCACGGGTCCAGATCCGGCTCATCATCATCCAGATCCTCGTCTTCTCCCTCCTCGGCACCCTCGGCGGCCGCCTCTGGTACCTCCAGATCCGCGAGGGCGACGCCTACGCCAAGGAAGCCTCGGGGAACCACGTCCAGCAGGTCGTGCAGCCCGCCGTGCGCGGCTCGATCCTGGACGCGCGCGGAGTGCCGATCGCCGACAACGAGACCCGGCTGGTCGTCTCCGCCTCCCGCACCGACCTGCTGAAGATGGACGACGACGGAAAGGCCGTCCTCACCAAGCTCGCCGGCGTCCTGGACATGAAGCCCCAGGACGTCATGGACAAGGTCCGGCTCTGCGACTCCGAGACGCCCCAGCCCTGCTGGAACGGCTCGCCCTACCAGCCGATCCCCATCACGGACGAGGCCACCGCCAAGCAGGCCCTGCAGATCCGCGAGCGCTCCGAGGACTTCCCCGGCATCACCGCCGAACCCCAGGCCGTCCGCCGTTACGCCGGCCCCGGCGGTTCCCAGACCTCACAGGTGCTCGGCTATCTCTCGCCGGTCACCGACGAGGAGATCACCAAGGCCCAGGACACCGAATCGCCGTATCTCCGCTCCGACCAGGTCGGCCGCTCCGGCCTGGAGCGCCAGTACGACAAGGAGCTGCGCGGCAAGGCCGGCGTCACCCGGTACGAGGTCGACAACCTCGGACGCGTCATCGGTGAGGCCGAGGCCGACCCCGCCGAGCCCGGCGCCAACCTGGTCACCAGCGTCGACGCCCGCGTGCAGCGCATCGCCGAGTACGAGCTCAACGAGGCGATGAAGGAAGCCCGCAAGCAGATGGACCGCAACACGGGGACGAACTACAAGGCCGACTCCGGTGCCGTCGTCGTGATGGAGGCCAAGACCGGCCGCGTCGTCGCCATGGCGTCCAACCCGGACTACGACCCGAACGCCTGGGTCGGCGGCATCTCCGCCAAGGACTACGCCAAGCTCACCGGCAAGAAGTCCAACTACCCGCTGCTGAACCGCGCGATCCAGGGCCAGTCGGCCCCCGGCTCCATCTTCAAGGTGGTCCCGACCGCCGCCGCGGTGAACGCCGGCTACTCCTTCAACGGCCCCTACGAATGCTCCAGTTCGTACTCGATCGGCGGCCAGGTCTTCAAGAACTTCGAGTCCCAGAGCCACGGTGGGATCAGCCTCGGCAAGGCGCTGGAGGTTTCCTGCGACACCGTCTTCTACCGCCTCGCCCACGAGGAGTGGAAGCGCGACGGTGGCATCAAGCCCAATAAGGGCGCCAACGACTGGTTCTACAAGACCGCCCACCAGTTCGGCCTTGGCGCCGAGACCGGCATCGACCTGCCGAACGAGGTCACCGGCCGCATCCCGGACCGCCAGTGGAAGCAGGACTACTGGAAGGCCAACAAGGACGCCTGGTGCAAGTACGGCAAGAAGGGCGGCACGTACGCCGAGCAGATCGCGTACGAAAACTGCCTCGAAGGCAACCGCATGCGCGCCGGTGACTCGGTCAACTACTCCATCGGCCAGGGCGACACTCTCGTCACTCCCATCCAGATGGCCACCATCTACGCGGCCATCTCCAACGGCGGCACCCTCTACGACCCCACCGTCGGCAAGGCGATCATCAGCGCCGACGGCAAGAACGTGCAGGAGATCGCACCCAAGTCGCACGGCAAGCTGCCGATGACGAAGAAGACCCAGGACGAGATAGACGAAGCCCTCGAGGGAGTCGCGACCCGTGGTACGGCCGCCTGGCGCTTCCAGGGCTGGCCGCAGGACGAGATCCCGATGCACGCCAAGACGGGTACGGCCGAGGTCTACGGCAAGCAGACGACCTCCTGGTTCGCCACGTACACCAAGGACTACTCGATCGTCATGACGATCTCCCAGGGTGGTACGGGCTCCGGCGCCTCGGCCCCCGCCGTGCGCAAGCTCTACAACGCGCTGTACGGCGTCTCCGAGGACGGCAAGATCGACAAGAGGAAGGCGCTGCTGTCCACCCCGCAGAAGGGCTTGCCGAAGATCGAGACCGACGGCTCGATCGACGCCCCGAAGCTGGACTCCTATCCGCCGAAGAAGACCGAGAAGGAGGCCGCGGAGGACGACACCCAGGCCGTCGCCGCCGGGCCGGGTGCCCAGCCGGTGTGGGTCGACGGCCCGGCGGCGATCGTCAGTACGCGCGGCGGCAGCGGCAACCGGGCCGCACGCCGACGAACGGACCGCGGCCGACGGCGTACGGGCGGCGGCAGAGACCGTCGCGGGAGCGGCAAGGGGCGGAGGACGTCCGTATGACCGGCAACAGCTTCTCCGTCTCCGGGTACGGGCCCGAACGCTCCGGCTGGACCCGGCTGTTCGCCCGTGACTCGCTCGCCCGCCGGCTCGACTGGCCGATACTGTTCTCGGCCATCGCGCTCTCCCTGATCGGCGCGGCCCTCGTCTACTCGGCGACCCGCAACCGCACCGAGCTCAACCAGGGCGACCCGTACTACTTCCTCTTCCGGCACCTGCTCAACACCGGCATCGGTTTCGCCCTGATGATCGGCACGGTCTGGCTCGGCCACCGCACCCTGCGCACGGCCGTACCGATCCTGTACGGCATCTCGGTCCTGCTGATCCTGCTGGTGCTGACCCCGCTGGGCGCGACCATCAACGGCGCCCACGCGTGGATCGTCATCGGCGGAGGCTTCTCGCTCCAGCCCTCCGAGTTCGTGAAGATCACGATCATTCTGGGCATGGCGATGCTGCTGGCGGCCCGGGTGGACGCGGGCGACAAAGCCCACCCCGATCACCGCACGGTCGTCCAGGCCCTCGGTCTCGCTGCCGTCCCGATACTGATCGTCCTGCTCATGCCCGACCTCGGCTCGGTCATGGTCATGGTGGTCATCGTGCTGGGCGTCCTGCTCACCTCCGGCGCGTCCAACCGGTGGATCTTCGGCCTCATCGGCACCGGAGCGATGGGCGCGATCGCCGTCTGGCAGCTCGGGGTGCTCGACGAGTACCAGATCAACCGCTTCGCGGCCTTCGCCAACCCCGAGCTCGACCCGGCCGGCGTCGGCTACAACACCAACCAGGCCCGCATCGCCATCGGCTCCGGCGGACTGCTCGGCACCGGGCTGTTCAAGGGCTCGCAGACCACCGGACAGTTCGTGCCCGAGCAGCAGACCGACTTCGTCTTCACGGTGGCGGGGGAGGAGCTGGGGTTCGTGGGCGCAGGGCTGATCATCCTGTTGCTCGGTGTCGTCCTGTGGCGGGCCTGCCGGATCGCCCGCGAGACCACCGAGCTGTACGGCACGATCGTCGCCGGCGGCATCATCGCCTGGTTCGCTTTCCAGGCCTTCGAGAACATCGGAATGACCCTCGGCATCATGCCGGTGGCAGGACTGCCACTGCCGTTCGTGTCGTACGGCGGCTCGTCGATGTTCGCGGTGTGGGTGGCGGTGGGATTGCTGCAGTCCATTCGCGTGGAGCGCCCCATGTCGGCGTAGGCAAGGGCAGGTGACGCCGAGGCGAACGGTAGTTGTCAGCCGTTCAACAAGTTGGGGCTCTGCCCAGGGAGGCGAAGTAGGACTAGATTCATTTTATGGCGGACATCAAGCGCGAGATCGAGCGGAAGTACGAGTCCGACGAGAGCGGCCTGCCCGACCTCACCGGTGTGGCCGGGGTCGCGACCGTCATAGACAAAGGCGTGGCGGAGCTGGACGCCGTCTACTACGACACCCCGGACGAACGCCTCGCCGCCGCCTCCATCACCCTGCGTCGTCGCACTGGGGGCAGTGACGCGGGCTGGCATCTGAAGATCCCGGTCTCGCCGGGTGTACGGGACGAGATCCGGGCCCCGCTCTCCGACACGCTGCCCGACGATCTCGCGGGACTGGTGCGTTCCCGGGTCCGGGAGGCCGAGCTGATCCCGCTGGTCCGGCTCCTCTCCACCCGCGACGTCAGCGACCTGCTCGACGCGGACGGCACTTTCCTCGCCGAGGTCAGCGTGGACGCCGTGGTCGCCGAACGGCTCACCGAGGACGGCCGGACCGCCCAGTGGTCCGAGATCGAGGTGGAACTCGCCGACGACGGTGACCCGGCCTTCCTCGAGAAGGTCGACAAGAAGCTGCGCAAGGCGGGTGTACGGCCGTCCGACTCACCGTCGAAGCTGGCCAGGGCCCTCCAGGAGACGGCACCGAAGAAGAGCAAGAAGAAGGACAAGAAGCAGGGCAAGGCCGAGGCGCCGGGCGAGCCCGTCACCCCCGGCGACCACGTCCTCGCCTACGTCCGTGCCCAGCGTGACGCGATCGTCGAGCTCGATCCCGCCGTCCGCCGTGACGTCTTCGACTCCGTCCACAGCATGCGGGTCGCCACGCGCCGGCTGCGCAGCACCTTCAAGTCGTTCGGGAAGGTCCTGGACCGTGCCGTCACGGACCCGATCGGCGAAGAGCTGAAGTGGCTGGCGGGGGAGCTGGGCGTCGACCGTGACCAGGAGGTCCTGACGGAGCGGCTCACCGAGGCGCTGGACGGCCTCCCGGAGAGCCTGGTGACGGGCCCGGTCCGTGCGCGGCTGCGCACCTGGGCGGACAAGGACGGCGGTACCGGCCCCCGGCCCGAGCTGATCGACGCGCTGGACGGACAGCGGTATCTGGACCTGCTGGACTCCCTCGACGCCGTGCTCAAGGACCCGCCGTTGCTCGAGGCCGCCGGGGGCGATCCCGAGAAGGTGATCACCAAGGCGGTCAAGAAGGACTTCGGCAAGGTGGCGGCCCTGGTCGAGGAGGCCCTGGCGCAGCCGCCGGGCACCGACCGCGACCTGGCCATGCACGAGGCCCGCAAGAAGACCAAGCGCACCCGGTACGCGGCCGAGGCGGCGGGCCCCCTCCTCGGCAAGCCGGCCAAGGCAGTCGTCAAGGACATGAAGTCCCTGCAGACCCTCCTCGGCGACCACCAGGACAGCGTGATGACCCGCGAGGCCCTGCGCGACCTCGCCCAGCAGGCCCATGCGGCGGCGGGGGAGAGCGCCTTCACGTACGGACTGCTGTACGGCAGGGAGGAGCGGCGGGCGGAGCTGGCGGAGGGGGCGCTGCCGGAGACCTGGGCGAAGATCAGCGCCGACATGCCCTTCTGACGGCCGGGCTTCCGGCGCCCACGGTCGGGCGTGCAGCGATGACGGCCGGGCCTGTGGCGCTCTGCCGGTGACTGGGCGTGCGAGGGGTGTCTCCGGGGGCGTTACGCTAGATGGTCACCCCTGTCAGCTCACGAAGGTAACCCCCGCGATGTCTGTCGAGTCGGTCTTCCCACAGCTCGAGGCCCTGCTCCCGCATGTGCAGAAGCCGATCCAGTACGTGGGCGGTGAACTCAACTCCACCGTCAAGCCCTGGGAGTCCTGCGACGTCCGCTGGGCGCTCATGTACCCGGACGCGTACGAGGTCGGTCTGCCCAACCAGGGCGTCATGATCCTCTACGAGGTACTGAACGAGCGCGAAGGCGTCCTCGCCGAGCGCACCTACAGCGTGTGGCCCGACCTCGAACAGCTGATGCGCGACAACGGCGTGCCGCAGTTCACGGTGGACAGCCACCGTCCGGTGAAGGCCTTCGACGTGTTCGGCCTGTCCTTCTCCACAGAGCTGGGCTACACGAACATGCTGACCGCCCTGGACCTGGCCGGGATCCCCCTGGAGTCCAAGGACCGCACGGTCGACGACCCGATCGTGCTGGCCGGCGGCCACGCGGCCTTCAACCCCGAGCCGATCGCCGACTTCATCGACGCGGCGATCATCGGCGACGGCGAGCAGGCCGTGCTCGACATGACCGAGATCATCCGCGCCTGGAAGGCCGAGGGCCGTCCCGGTGGCCGCGAGGAGGTCCTCTTCCGCCTCGCGAGGACGGGCTCGGTGTACATCCCGGCGTTCTACGACGTCGAGTACCTCCCCGACGGCCGCATCGGCCGCGTCGTACCGAACAAGTCGGGCGTCCCGTGGCGCGTGTCCAAGCACACCGTCATGGACCTGGACGAGTGGCCGTACCCCAAGCAGCCCCTCGTCCCGCTCGCCGAGACGGTCCACGAGCGCATGTCCGTGGAGATCTTCCGCGGCTGCACCCGCGGCTGCCGCTTCTGCCAGGCGGGCATGATCACCCGCCCGGTCCGCGAGCGGTCGATCACCGGCATCGGCGAGATGGTGGAGAAGGGCCTGAAGGCGACGGGCTTCGAGGAGGTCGGCCTGCTCTCGCTGTCGAGCGCCGACCACAGCGAGATCGGCGAGGTCGCGAAGGGCCTCGCGGACCGCTACGAGGAGGACAAGATCGGCCTGTCCCTCCCCTCCACCCGCGTGGACGCCTTCAACGTGGACCTGGCGAACGAGCTGACCCGCAACGGGCGCCGGTCCGGCCTGACCTTCGCCCCCGAGGGCGGCTCGGAGCGCATGCGCAAGGTCATCAACAAGATGGTCTCCGAAGAGGACCTGATCCGGACGGTCTCCACCGCGTACGGCAACGGCTGGCGCCAGGTGAAGCTGTACTTCATGTGCGGTCTTCCGACGGAGACGGACGAGGACGTCCTCCAGATCGCCGACATGGCGATGAGGGTGATCGCCGAGGGCCGCAAGGTCTCCGGCCAGAACGACATCCGCTGCACCGTGTCGATCGGCGGGTTCGTGCCGAAGCCGCACACCCCGTTCCAGTGGGCCCCGCAGCTCTCCGCCAAGGAGACGGACGCCCGGCTGGAGAAGCTCCGCGACAAGATCCGCGGCGACAAGAAGTACGGCCGCTCCATCGGCTTCCGCTACCACGACGGCAAGCCGGGCATCGTCGAGGGCCTGCTCTCCCGCGGCGACCGCCGCATCGGTGCCGTGATCCGCGCGGTCTACGAGGACGGCGGCCGCTTCGACGGCTGGCGCGAGCACTTCTCCTACGACCGCTGGATGGCCTGCGCCGACAAGACCCTCCCCGCCTTCGGCGTCGACGTCGACTGGTACACCACCCGGGAGCGCACCTATGAGGAGGTCCTCCCCTGGGACCACCTCGACTCCGGTCTCGACAAGGACTGGCTCTGGGAGGACTGGCAGGACGCCCTCGACGAGACCGAGGTCGAGGACTGCCGCTGGACCCCGTGCTTCGACTGCGGCGTGTGCCCCCAGTTCGACACATGGCCACAACTGAGCGAGAGCGGCAAGAAGCTGCTGCCGCTGTCGGTGAAGAAGACGGCGCCTACCAGCTGAAACGGTCCCTGGGATGAGCGGTGAGGCGCTGCGACGCATCGCGGTTGCGTTGGCGGACGTGACTGAAGAGGAGGCTGCCGCTGTGCTTCGCGGGCTTGGTGCTCGCGGCGGGCGGCAGCGGGCCTCACGGGATGCACCTAGGACGCCGCTGCCGCCTCCTGGGGGTTCTTCGCGGGTTCTGTCCGAGGTGGAGTGGGTCTGAGACGGTGCCGGTGACCGAGCGCTTCGGAGGTGCCCGTGTCGGGCGGTACTGACTTCGACGGTGACGGTGCGGCTGCGGGGCTCCGGCCCGCGCGGGATGTACCTGTGGACCGTCAGTCGGTGCGCCGTGCCATGAGGGTCGATGTTCGGGGTGCTCACATCGGCTTGGTGGTTACCGCCATTGCGGTAGCTGTCGTCGCCACCCTTGGAAGCTTCGGACGGGCATGGATGGTCGTGGGCTGTTTCGGTGCCTGGTACTCCATGGCGTTGCTGGTTGTGCATCTGCGCGATTGGCGTGGTTGGAACGCTGTGCGGCGCGCGTACGTGGTTACGTTCGGCTGGGGCGACTACATCACGCCATGAAACGGCATGGCGCTGTCGGCTTTGCAAGTGACCCGCAGCTCCCTCCTGAGACTTTCCTGCAGCCTGTTGCTTCTGGGGTGGCAAGGAGGCTCTTGAGTGCTGGGAGACCGGTGGCGCATGGCATGTGCAGCGCAGTGGCCTGAACAACCTTTACCAGCGTGCGATGGCCCTCTCCTTGGCATGAGTTAGTTACTGCTGCCGAGGTCGAGAGGCGACTTAAGGGTCGTTCGCACGCTGAAAAATCCTAGAGCTGCAAGAACCTTGGTGGTCGTGGTTACCTCGGTCGGGCGTGCGAACGATCACGAGCCACATCGAAAGCGAGATAGTGATCGTGGACGACGACGGTACGGAGGGACCGTTTGACTCCGCGTCCTGGTCTGAGTGAGACGAGAAGCCGCCTCCCTTGACTCTCGGGAGGCGGCTGCGCATGCGTACTGGCTGGGCGGTCTCAGAAGGCTTCCGCGAAGTCGTCTTCCTTGAGCACCAGGCGGTCTCGCACATCCCTGGGGATCATGAGTTTCATATGGATGCTCGGGGCGCGTACGCCCTGGACCTTGGTCCGCTTGATCTTGCACTTCACGCCGACGCGAAGAAGATCGGCAGCCATGGCCTCCATGCCGCCCTCCTCCCAGTGGGCCCGGAACGACTTGCCGTTGTGCACGGCAACCCATCGGTCGTTGGTGGACTCGGGGTCGATGGCCTCCAACTTCTTGATCAGGTCGTCGAGAGTCTCCTCAGCCCTCTCCTTGGTGAACCTGGTCTTCGTGAAGCGCCCACCGGGCTCAAGGCCAGCCATGTAGTAACTGATGGACTCTTCCAGCTGCTTCAGTTCCTTACGTGCTTCGGCGCCTTGGTGGTACTCGCGCACCATGACCGGCTCGTCCCCGAGGACCCTCAGCACGTCGTCGACGAGCTGACCGTAGATCTCCTCCGGGTTGGGTGCGCCCTGGCCCCCGCTCCGGCACTTGCCGCACCGCAGGTACTCGTACGACCTGCCCTTGTTGCTGGTCTTCTGCACGGTCATGTTGGTGCCGCAGTCCTCGCAGAGAAGGACACCAAGGAACTTCGTCGCTCCATCGGGGTTGCGCGTCGGCTGGTTCTTCCCACGCCTGTCCAAGGCCTTCTGAAGGCTCTCGAACTCTTCCTCGGTGAAGACGGGATCTGCTACGCGGATGGGCTTCCCGTCGTTGCCCAGGATGAGCTTCGATCGACGTACGCCTCCGTTCTTGTTCTCTTCCACGCGGTACCCCAGGAGAGCGGCGTTCCTGAGGCGACGCAACAGCGTGGCCGCCGTCAGTCCAGGCCCGCAGAGACCCGCTCGCACAAGCACCTTGACCATGCGCCGAGCGGAGGCGGGCCGCTCCCGCAAGGTGGCCTGGCGGCACCAGTGCAGCGCCCTGTACGCGTCGCGGTCGATGACGAGAACGGTCCTGTCGTTCTTGTTCTTGCTCGTCGCGTAGCCGTACGCAGGCTTGCCCACAAGCCAGTCGCTCTGCGTCTTGGTGTAGTCCCAGAGACTCGTGACGCGAGTGCTCGTGTTGGTCGCCTCGATCTCGGCGATACCGCCGATGACCGTGACCATGATCTTTCCAGCCGTCGTGGTCAAGTCGATCGAGTCGTACTTGGAGACGAGGTTCTTCCCGTACTTCAGGCACCAGTCGATCATGACGCTGAGATCGGAGAGTCGTCGTACGAAGCGGTCGAGCTTCCAGAACAGGATCTCGTCGAACTCCGGCGCCCGGTTGTTCAGCCATTCCCCGAGTGCCTTGCGCTTCCACGGCGGAACCTTCGTCGCCGACACGTTCAGGTCGCTGGCGACACCGACCACGCGACAGCCCCGTTCCCTGGCCAGCATGCGGAGGTCGAGTTCCTGCCGTACCGGCGACGTCGTGTCGTCGGTGAGCACTGACAGGCGAACGGACAGGAGCGCGCGCGGGGCGTCGTCAGGTAACAGGGCCTCCGCCTGCTTCAGCTCTTCCAGAAGGGCAAGGTCCGCCGCCTTCCACTCCGTCTCCACGTCGTACTGCCGCTGTGCTGCTGCTGGCGTCCCATCTCGCTTCGTCATGTCGCCAGGCTGTCAGATTTAACTCTGTTGGTCTATTGCTTCAGATGGACACGCACATCCAGATCGGGCCGACGGGGAAGAAGCTGCTGCCGCTGTCGGTCGTGAAGTAGTTGGGTTCACGCGGCGGGGCCCGGTCGCGTCGGAGGACGTGACCGGGCCCTTGTGTGTGGGAGCCGAGGGCTATTCGTTGTTGTCGGCGCCCGCTACAGGTGAGTTCAGCGGCTTCCAGGCCAAGTCCGGGAGGACTGGGTCGGGGCAGGTCAGGATGGCTTCGGCGTCGTCGCTGTCAGCGTTTTCCACTTGGCAGATGATCTCGAAGACCCGACTGTCGGTCGTGATGATGTCGATCTTGACGCCTGCGAACTCCGGATTGCCCCGGAGGTGCTCGTTGACGGACACACCACAGATGTCGCCGGCGTCGGTCGGATAGCCGGTTCGGCCGCTGAGGTCGGTCCACCTCATCGTGTTGTCTTTGCTGGAGCGGATATCGCGGATACCCGCGTACGCGATCCCGTCGCTCACCGCGCCGCGGACCTCGTACACCTGCTGGTCCTGGAATCCGTCGACCTCGACGCAAGCTCCAGAGGGGCCGGTGGGCCCGGTGGGGCCGGTGGGGCCGGTGGCGCCGTCGGTTCCGGCAGGCCCGGTGGGGCCGGTGGCGCCGTCGGTTCCAGCAGGCCCGGTCGGGCCGGTCGCGCCGTCGGTTCCGGCAGGACCCGTCGGGCCGGTCGCGCCGGTGCCGGGTCCGGTGGGGCCGAGGGGCCCGGTCGGACCGGTGGCGCCGTCTTCGCCTGCGGGCCCGGTCGGGCCAGTCGCTCCGTCCAAGCCCGCGGGGCCGGTGGGGCCAGTCGCTCCGTCCAAGCCCGCGGGGCCGGTGGGGCCAGTCGCTCCGTCCAAGCCCGCGGGGCCGGTGGGGCCGGTGGCGCCGTCCTCACCTGCAGGGCCCGTCGGGCCCGTAGGCCCGGGCTCGCCCTCGCACTCGTCGGGGCGGTCGTCGCCCTTCGCCCTGGGGCCGTTGTGCCCCTGGCCGTTCTCGTTGTGCCCCTGGCCGTTCTCGTCGTGCCATTCGCCGTTCTCGTTGTGGCGCTCCTCGCACTCTTCGCCGCCCTGCGGGTGAGGGTTCACCCGTGCCGGTGCGGTGGCGGGACCGTCGGCTGCCAGCGCGGTGCTGGTGAAGCTCAGCATGACGATGCCGACCGACGCCATGGCGCCGCCGACGAGCCATCTGCCCCGTCGGGGAAGCGGGCCCAGACCGGGCTTGGTCCTGTTCTCAGGACTCATAGGGATTGCTCCTTGTGGAACCGATGCGGATGGAATCCGGAGGCCTTGATCCTCCTCTGCACATTCGGCCACGCTTTGCCGATACGCGCTCGGTGTGAGGACCTGAAATTCGGCCGAACGTGGGCGGGCAGCGGATTGGCGGGCCACACCGCAAAGGGGAGAGGTTCACCCGTACTGAGAGACATCTCGGTCCAGGCGTGCGGCTGTTCGGAGGATTCTGACCGCGCGGGAAGTGGTTGGAGTCGCGTCCGGATATGGCTGACACCTTGATGGGCCGTCAGGAACGGCCGCCGCTTTTTGGAAGGGCACAGTCATGCCAGCACTACCCGTCGACAGCTCCGTCCTCCCACCCCGGCAGACGGCTCCGGAAAATCAGGACCATGTGGAGGGGGCGGCCGACAGGACTCGGTCCGGAATTCCGTGGTGGATCTGGGGCCTGATGGGAGCCTTGTTCTTCACGTACACGACGCTCTCGCTCCGCCTTCATCAGCGGATGCTCTCCAACGCCTTCGATCTCGGGATCTTCGAGCAGGTCGTCAAGTCGTATGCGGAAGGGCATCTGCCCCTGTCCGAGATCAAGGGGCCGGACTTTCCCGTGATGGGGGACCACTTCCATCCGATTCTGGCGTCGGTGGCCCCCTTCTACCGGCTCTGGCCGTCACCGATGGTCCTGCTGGTGGTGCAGGCGGCGCTGATCGCGGTGAGTGTGCTGCCGTTGACCTTGTGGGCCCGCCGGGCGCTGGGTTCCGGCGCCGCCGGGGTCATCGGAGTCTGCTACGGGCTGTCCTGGGGAATCGCGAGCGCGGTCGGCATGGACTTCCACGAAGTGGCCTTCGCGGTGCCGTTGCTCGCGTTCTCCTTGACCGCTCTCGGGAACGACCGACTGGTCGCCGCCGCGTGCTGGGCCCTGCCCTTGCTGCTGGTGAAGGAGGACCTCGGCCTCACGGTGGCCGTGATCGGAGTGCTCATCGCCCGGCGAGGGGCCCGTCGGCTCGGGATCGCCACGGCCGCGATCGGCGTGGTCGGGGCCGCGCTGGCGATGTTCGTGATCCTGCCGGCCTTCAACCCGAAGGGAGGCTACGCGTATCTGCACTGGCTGCCCGGCGCGGGAGGCGGCGAGGGCGGCGAGGGCGGCGAAGGCGGGCTCGCGGAACTGCTCTTCAAGGGCACGATCGGGCTCATCACCCCTGAGGCCAAGGTCACGACCCTGCTGTTCGTGCTGGCACCCACCCTGTTCCTCGCCCTGCGGTCGCCGCTGCTGTGGGTGGTGCTGCCGACCCTGCTCTGGCGCTTCGCCTCGGGTCTGTGGACCCACTGGGGCACCAGCTACCACTACTCGCTCGTGCTGATGCCGATCGTCTTCGCCGCCTTCGTCGACGCTCTGAGCCGACGGCAGCCGAGCGGGAAGAGCCTTCGCCGCTACCTGGTGGGCTCCGTCGTGGTCACGACGTTGTTCCTGCCGCAGTTCCCCCTGTGGCAGCTGGTCAAGCCCGAGACCTGGCGGACCGATCCGCGCGTCGCCGTCGCCCACCGCCTGATGGACCGGGTACCCGACGGGGCCACGATCCAGGCGTCCAACCAACTCGTGCCCCAGCTCACCGACCGGACGAAAGCCAGCCTCTACGGGTGGCCCGACAGCCGCCCCCACCCGGAGTGGATCATGGTGGACACCCAGGTGCCGTTGAGCCGACGATGGCCGCTGAACCCCATGGAGGAGAGGATCTCCCTGGACCGCGCCCTCATGCAGGGCTATCGCACGGTGGCCGAACGGGACGGCTTCGTCCTGCTCACCCGCTCGGGCTGACGAAAGGGGAGCCGGCCCGGCGCAGGATCACCGACTCGATGATCACGGGCTTCTTAGGCCGGCCCTCGGTGGATCCGTCCGCAGTCCCGCTTTGGGCGACCTCCTTGAGGACGTCCAGACCGCCGACGACCCGCGCGAACGGAGTCCAGTGGGCCGGCATGGGGAAGTCCGGATCGGCGTAACTGATGAAGAACTGGCTGCCGTTCCTCCCCGGCACCACCTTGGACATCGCCACGGTGCCCGCCGGATATGTGGCCCCCTTCAGATTCTCGTCCTTGAAGAAGTACCCGGGATCCGCCTTGCCTTCCCCCTTCGGGTCCCCGCACTCCAAGGTGAAAACGTCCTGGGTCGTCAGCCGATGGCACTCGCTGTTGTCGAAGTACCCCTTCCCGACAAGGAAGGCGAACGAGTTTGCCGCACAAGGCGCTTGGGAGGACAGCACCTCCAGCAGTACCGCCCCTCTGTTGGTGATCAGAGTTGCCTTGTACGGCTGGGACGCCTTTTCCGCGTCGAAGACCGGGATGCCGACAGGATTTCCACTGCGGGTGGGCGTGTAGGAGCACGAGGAAGGCCGCTTCGGTGGACGTTTCTCAGCGGTCAGGGAGAGCGACGCCCAGGTCAGTGCCGAACAGAGTCCGGTGACAGCGAGAGCCGTCAGTACGGCCCGGGGCGCGGGACTCCTGGGTCGCCCGAAGGAGGTGAGCTTTCTCGGCCAATTTCTCGCGGACATTCGTTCCCCGATGGTGGTCGACGGCAATGGGAGAAAAGACGCGGAGAGCCTATCCAAGGGGCGCGGATGGGTGCGGGCGACACACATCAGTGCCATCGATTCGGCGCGCCTCAGCCATTCAGGCAGGGAAGGTGGATTTTGATCTGGCCTGTGAAACCAACGGTCTGCCTGAACATGATCGTCAAAGACGAGGCCCCGGTCGTCCGCCGCTGCCTGGAATCCCTCCGCCCCCTGATCGACACCTGGGTCATCCTGGACACCGGCTCCACTGACGGCACGCAGGACGTCGTACGCGAGGTCTTCGGTGATCTGCCCGGAACCCTGTACGAGCGCCCCTGGAAGGGCTTCGACGGCAGTCGCAGCGAGGCGATCGACCTCGCCCGCGACCGTGCGGACTACCTGCTCTTCATCGACGCGGACGACCTCATGCAGGTCGAACCGGGGTTCCGTATGCCGGAGCTGACGCACGATGCCTATCGAATCGCCCTGCACGACGGGCCGATCATCCACTGGCGCCCGGCGCTGGTCTCGACCCGGCTGCCCTGGCGGTACGTCGGCGTGCTGCACGAGTACATCGAGTGCGGACGGTCGTACAGCCTCGGGACACTCGAGGGCGCCAACATCCTCTCGGTGGGCGGTGGGGCGCGGCTGCGGGAGGGCCGGCGGAAGAAGTACCTGCGCGACACCGAGATCCTCCAGGAGGGCCTGGTCAAGGAGCCCGGCAACCCCCGCTACGTCTTCTATCTCGCCCAGAGCTGGCGCGACGCCGACGAGCCGGAGAAGGCGCTGGCCGCCTACGACCGCCGGGCCGCGATGGGCGGATGGGGCGAGGAGGTCTTCTGCTCCCACCTCTACGCCGCGCGCCTCGCCGTACGCCTCGAACGGCCGGCCGCGGAGGTGATGGACCGCTACCTCCGCGCGCACGAGAGCCGCCCCACCCGCGCCGAAGCCCTCGGTGAACTGGCCCGCCACTGCCGCCTCAACGGTCCGCGCTGGCCTCTCGCCCATATGTTCGCGAAGCAGGCGACCGGGATCCCGTATCCGAGCGACATCCTGTTCGTGGAGTTCGACTGGTACCGGTGGCGGGCACTGGACGAACTCGCGGTGTCCGCGTACTGGGTGGGGGAGTACGAGGAGTCGCGGGCTTGCTGTGAACGTCTTCTCGCCGGTGACGAGTTGCCCGACGATCAGCGTGAACGGGTCACCGGGAACCTCGAGTTCGCCCTGCGAAAGCTGGGCGGGAAGGAGAAGGCGGAAACGCCGTGTGCCCTCGCGTCATCGGTCGGCCTGGCCGGTCCGTAGGGCGCCGCAGGCCCCAAGTGCCCCTCCCCAGCTGCGCCTTCTTCGGTCGTCGTGCGTAGGGTGAGCGCGGTCGGCGGCAGGGACATCAGGACGAACGGGGCGGGAATTTGCAGACGTGTGGCTGGATCCGGACAGGGCGCTGAGGCGTCTACGTCGTCATGGACCTGGAGAAGAGGCCCGCCCGGCCGCCCGGCGAACCGTCCGCAGAGCCGTCGGCGGGGCAGCCGCCTGTGCGGCAGCAGAAGCCTGTGCGGCAGCAGAAGCCTGTACGGCAGACGCCCGAGGGGTGTCTCGTCGTCGCGATCCGGATTCCCGTGCGGATCGTCGTGCTCGTGCTGGTCGTGCCGGTGCGGATGGTGTGGGACGTGCTCGTGGTGGTCGGGCGGTTCCTGATGGACGCCCTGTTGCGGCCGCTGGGGCGGGCGTCGCTGTGGGTCGGCAGGGCCGTCTTCGTGTGGCCGTGGGTGGCGTTGTGGCGGTACGTCGTCGTGCCGGTCGCCAAGGGGCTCGGATGGCTCGGGTACTGGCTGCTGGTCGTGCCGGTGGTGTGGGTGTACCGGTATGTGCTGACGCCCGTGGGGCAGGTGATGGCCTGGGTGGCCGCCGGGATCTGGGGCGGAGCCGTCTGGGTGGCCACCGGGGTCTGGGCCGGGGTCGCCTGGGCCGCCCAAGGCGTCTGGGCCGGGCTCGGGTGGCTGTACCGGTGGACGTTGGCGCCGCTCGGGCGGGGCATCGCCTGGCTGGCCAGGGGCATCGGGGCCGGGGTCGCCGCCGTCGGTGTCGCGCTGTTCACGGCCTTGGCCTGGCTGGTGCGGTACCTCCTCGTCGTACCGGCCGTGGGGCTGTACCGGTATGTGCTGACGCCCGTGGGACACGCGATCGCGTGGGTGGCCCGGGGTGCCGTGTGGCTCGTACGGATGATCTTCACCGGGCTCTGGCTCGGCGTCTACTGGACGCTGCGTGTGCTGCTCGTCCTGCCGGCGCTCGCCGTGTGGCGGTGGGTGCTCACGCCGGTCGGGCGGGTGCTCGCCGTCGCCGGACGGGAGATCTGGGGCGCCCTCGGGCACGCGTGGCGTGTGGCCGGGCGGATCTCGCTCGTGGTCGGGCGCTTCCTGGCGAACCTCTTCCGGTGGATCTTCGTCGAACCGACACGGTGGGTGTACCGGACCGTCCTCACGCCCGCCGGTCACTTCGTACGGGACGTCGTGTGGAAGCCGGCCGCGGCGGTCGGGCGCGCTGTGGGCCGTACCAGCCGGCAGGCCCTGGCCACCGCCCGCGAGTCCGTCCGCCAGGCCCGCGCCGGTGTGCGGTCGGCGCTCTTCGGGCAGCCGGCGGAGCAGAAGCCCGTCCACAGGCGGGAACCGAGGGCCGCCGAGACACGTACTCTTGGTAGCAGTAAGACCGCTCTCACGAAGGACTGAACGACACTGGGCAAGCGACAGCCCGAAGGCCCGCCGCCCGCACCCGCGGTGCAGCGCATCCGACTGCGCTACACCAAGCGCGGCCGCCTCCGGTTCACCAGCCACCGTGACTTCCAGCGCGCCTTCGAGCGTGCGTTGCGCCGTGCCGAGGTGCCGATGGCGTACTCGGCGGGGTTCACGCCGCATCCGAAGGTGTCGTACGCCAATGCCGCACCCACCGGCACGGGCAGTGAGGCGGAGTACCTGGAGATCGCGCTCACCGACGCGCGCGATCCGGAAAAGCTCAGGATCCTGCTCGACGAGTCGATGCCTACCGGGCTCGACATCGTCGACGCGGTCGAGGCCCGGACCTCCGGGCTCGCCGACCGGCTCACGGCCTCCGTGTGGGAGCTGCGCCTGGACGGCGTGGACCCGGCGGACGCCGGGCGCGCGGTCGAGGCCTTCAAGGCGGCGGACCTCGTCGAGGTCCAGCGCAGGGCCAAGAACGGCCTACGGACCTTCGACGCCCGGGCCGCCGTCGTCGACCTCGACAGCCGCGACGGATGTGACGGACGCGACGGACCTGACGGTTCTGAGACGCAGAGTCCACAGGCTGATAGGCCGACGGAGCAGCCCTGTGCGATACTGCGGCTGGTTGTTCGGCACGTGACGCCTGCCGTACGACCCGACGACGTCCTGTCCGGTCTCCGCGCCGTGGCCGACCTGGCGCCGCCGGTCCCCGCAGCGGTGACCAGGCTGGCGCAGGGGCTTTTCGATGAAGAGACCGGCACGGTGACCGACCCGCTCGCGCCCGACCGCGAGGCAGCGCCGGCCCCCTCAACGGCCGAACCCGCTGCCGCCGCGAAGGCGTCGGCGCCGGTAGGCCCCGCGTAGGGACGGACGTCGTAGCGCAGCCCTCGGATCCGGGAGCCACCTGGGTCGGGCAGCGCACCGACCACAAGACTTTCGCCAGGCCGTACGCAACATGGCGTACGGAACCGGCGAGACAGGACACAGAGAGCTCCCGTGCGGCGCCCGCGCCCCGGACGGCGGCAGTCGCGCACGACGCGAGCCGCGGACGTCACCGGCCATGCCGGACCGGGTGCGGCGCCCGGGAGCCTGACGGGAGAAACGCCCGCATGCCCGAATCGATCGAATCCGCAGAGCCCGCACAGGGCTCCGAGAACAACACCCCGAGCGACACCCTGCCGCCGCGCCGTCGGCGCCGTGCCGCGTCCCGCCCGGCGGGACCGCCGTCCGCCGCCTCCGAAGAGGCCGCGGAGACCACCGCGCCGGCCATACCGGCCGCCGAGTCCGAGGACCTCGCGGCCGCCGTGACCGGAGAGGCCGCGCAGGCTGCCGAGGCCGAGGCGACCGCAGAGGCGGAGGATGCCGAGGAGGCGGACGAGGCTGAGACCGCCGCTGTCGCCGCCGAGGCGCCCGCTGCCGTCGAGGAGACCGCGCCTGCCGGTCGTACGCGTCGTCGCGCGACCCGCCGGGCCTCCGCGCCCGCCGGTGCGCCCAAGGACGCCGAGGCCGTCGAGGTTGTCGAGACCGTGGCGCCGGTCGCCGCCGCTGAGACTGCCGCCGCCGAGGCGCCCGCTGCTGTCGAGGAGACCGCGCCTGCTGGTCGTACGCGTCGTCGCGCGACCCGTCGGGCGTCGGCCCCCACCGGCGCGCCCAAGGACGCCGAGGAGGTCGTCGCCGAGACCGCCGCCGTGGCCGCGCCCGAGGCTGCAGCCGAGACCACCGCCGCTGCCGAGGCCGACGAGGCGCCCGCCGCTGTCGAGGAGGCCGCGCCCGCCGGTCGTACGCGTCGTCGTGCCACGCGTCGTGCGTCCGCCCCCGCCGCTGAGCCGAAGGCCGCCGAGGCCATGGAGGCTCCGGCGGAGGTCGTGGAGACCCAGCCCGCCGCCGCGCGGGAAGCCGCGCCTGTGGAGGAGGCGGCCGAGGAGGCCGCGCCGCGTCGTACGCGTCGTCGTGCCACCCGGCGGGTGGCCGCGCCCGCCGGTGCGCCCGAGGGCGAGGTCGCCGAGGAGCGCGCGGCCGAGTCCGTCGCCGCCGAGACCGTGTCGGCCCCGGCTGTTCAGGCACCCGCCGCTGCCGAGGCCCCCGCGGCTGAGGCGACGACCGCCAAGGCCGGGCGGGCGACCGCCGTCGCCGAGCGTGAGCCGGTCGAGGTTTCGCAGGCGGCTGCCGAGGCCGAAGCGGAGGACGCCGGACCGCGGCGGAGCCGCCGTCGGGCCGCCCGCAAGGCCGCCGGTGGGTTCTCGGCGCCTGCCCCGGCCGCGGAAGACGCGCCGTCGCGGCCGTCGCGGCCCGCTGTGGCCGTGTTCCAGGCGCCGGTGTTCACCGAGCCGATGTTCCAGACGCCGGAGCGGGCCGCCGCCCAGGCCGCCGCCGAGGCGGAGACCGAGACAGTGGAGGTCGAGGAGACCGCCGAGACCACCGACCTCGGCGGGTTCGCCGAGGAGGAGAACACCGGCGGGTCGCGTCGTCGCCGTCGCCGTCGGGGCGAGCCCGCCGAGGCGGAGCAGCCCGTGGCCGCCGCCGTGGTGGCCGACGAGCCGGAGGAGCCCGAGGAGCCCGAGGAGTCCGAGGAGGACAACGAGGACGCCGCCGAGGGGGACGAGTTCGGCGAGGAGGAGTCCACCGGGTCGCGGCGTCGCCGTCGCCGGGGCGGCCGTCGCCGCCGTCGGGGCGAGTCGTCCGAGGCGGACGACGCCGCCGAGGGAGACGAACTCGCCGCCGAGCAGGCCGCGCAGGATGCCGAGGACACCGCCGAGCAGGCGGACGAGGACGCCGAGGACGAGGCCGACGACCGCGAGGACTCCGGTTCCGGCTCCAGCAGCAGCCGCCGGCGCCGTCGCCGACGCCGACGCGCCGGTGACTCCGGCACCGAGCCCGAGGCGTCCACCGACGACCCCGAGCGCACGGTCGTCAAGGTCCGTGAGCCGCGCGAGCGGCGCGCCAAGGAGACCGAGCCGTCCGACGAGGTGCAGTCCATCAAGGGCTCGACCCGTCTGGAGGCCAAGAAGCAGCGCCGTCGGGAAGGCCGTGAGCAGGGGCGCCGTCGTGTCCCGATCATCACCGAGGCCGAGTTCCTCGCCCGCCGTGAGGCCGTCGAGCGCGTGATGGTCGTCCGCCAGAGCGGCGAGCGCACCCAGATCGGCGTCCTCGAGGACAACGTGCTCGTCGAGCACTACGTCAACAAGGAGCAGTCGACCTCGTACGTCGGCAACGTCTACCTCGGCAAGGTGCAGAACGTGCTGCCGTCGATGGAGGCCGCCTTCATCGACATCGGCAAGGGGCGCAACGCCGTCCTGTACGCCGGTGAGGTCAACTTCGAGGCGCTGGGCATGGCCCACGGGCCGCGGCGCATCGAGTCCGCCCTCAAGTCCGGCCAGTCGGTCCTCGTCCAGGTGACGAAGGACCCGATCGGGCACAAGGGCGCGCGTCTGACCAGCCAGGTCTCCCTGCCGGGCCGCTACCTGGTCTACGTCCCCGAGGGGTCGATGACCGGTATCAGCCGCAAGCTGCCCGACACCGAGCGGGCCCGGCTGAAGACCATCCTCAAGAAGATCGTCCCCGAGGACGCGGGCGTCATCGTGCGCACCGCCGCCGAGGGCGCGAGCGAGGACGAGCTGCGCCGCGACGTCGAGCGACTGCACGCGCAGTGGGGGGACATCCAGAAGAAGGCCAAGAACGGCGGCAGCTCAACCGCGCCGACGCTGCTGTACGGCGAGCCGGACATGACCGTCCGGGTCGTCCGCGACATCTTCAACGAGGACTTCTCCAAGGTCATCGTCAGCGGCGAGGAGGCGTGGGAGACCATCCACGGATACGTCTCGCACGTCGCGCCCGACCTGGCCGACCGCCTGCAGAAGTGGACCTCCGAGGTCGACGTCTTCGCGACGTACCGCATCGACGAGCAGCTGATGAAGGCGCTGGACCGCAAGGTGTGGCTGCCCAGCGGTGGTTCGCTGGTGATCGACAAGACCGAGGCCATGATCGTGGTCGACGTCAACACCGGCAAGTTCACCGGCCAGGGCGGCAACCTGGAGGAGACGGTCACCAGGAACAACCTGGAGGCGGCCGAGGAGATCGTGCGCCAGCTGCGGCTGCGCGACCTCGGCGGCATCGTCGTCATCGACTTCATCGACATGGTCCTGGAGTCCAACCGGGACCTGGTGCTGCGGCGCCTGCTGGAGTGCCTGGGACGCGACCGTACGAAGCACCAGGTCGCCGAGGTCACCTCGCTGGGCCTGGTCCAGATGACCCGGAAGCGGGTCGGGCAGGGTCTCCTGGAGTCCTTCTCCGAGACGTGTGTCCACTGCAACGGGCGCGGCGTGATCGTGCACATGGACCAGCCGACGGCCGTCGGCGGTGGCGGCAAGCGCCGTAAGCGCGGGCGTGGCGGTGCCGAGCACGACCACGAGCTCGAGCACGTGTCCGCTCCCGAGGCGGCCGAGCTGGTCGAGGCCGAGGTGGCCGCCGAGGTCGCCGAGCCCGTGGCGCTCCCCGCCCACGAGTTCGAGCCGGACGAGGAGTTGTACAGCAGCGTCGCCGAGGCCGAGGCGTCAGTCGGGCGCGGCCGTTCGCGTCGCCGTGCGACCAGGCGGGCCTCCGCGCCCTCGGGTGCGCCGAAGTCCCGCGAGGCAGTGGCCACCACCGTCTTCGAGGACCGTGCGCCGATGTCGCGGGAGGCCGCCGAGGCGGAGCCCGTCGCGGTGGAGGACCCGGTCGTCGAGATGCCGGCCGCCGCGAGCACCGAGGAGGCCGCGCCCAAGGGCCGTACGCGTCGCCGGGCGACCCGGAAGGTGTCCGCTCCCGCGGGCGCGCCGACCGGGGCGGCGGCGGACGAGACCGTGGTGACGGTGACGGCGACCGAGTCGGTCGCGGAGCCCGTGGCCGGGACGGTCGTGGAGCCCGTGGCCGAGCCCGTGAGCGAGCCGGTCGCGCAGCCCGAGGCGGCTGTCGCTGCCGAGAGCGCGGCCCCGGCCCGTCCGCGTCGGCGTGCCGTGCGCAAGGCGACGGCGCCCACCGCGTCCGCGGAGGCCGCTGTGGTCGTGGTCCCGTCGGCTTCCGCCGAGGACGCGGCCGAGGCTCCCCTCGAGGCTCCGGTCGAGGAGGCCGTGCCGGCCGCCGAGGAGACCGAGGCCGGGGCGCCCGCCAAGAAGGCGGCGCGGAAGACGGCCAAGAAGGTGACGGCGAAGAAGGCCGCCACGACGAAGACGGCTGCCGCCAAGAAGACGGTCGCCAAGAAGGCCACGGCCAAGAAGGCGGCGACGAAGAAGACGGCCACGAAGAAGACCACGGTGGCCGCCGAGCAGACGTCGGCCACGGTCACTGCTTCGACCGACGAGAGCTGAGCCCGACGGGACGGACGTTCGGTCCGCTCCAACTGGTGCCCCTGCCGGGTGGTTTCACCGCCGGGTGGGGGCACCGGTGTGTTCAGGGAGAGTAACTTCACACCAGGCGCTGAGATTTGGAACGTTTTGCCCTCCTCTCTCACCCAGCAATCACCCCCTGTCTCGGGGGCGCTGTCGAACGCCTGTAACACTCACGTAGTCATACGCATCTGGGTCGGGGTGGGAGCGGGGAGGGGATCGCATGGCGCGCGTGCGCATGCGCGGGGCGTTGGCGCTGGCCATCGTGCTGTCGGTGGCCGGTGTGCAGGCGGCGATGTCCGCGGGGACCGCGCAGGCCGCCCCGGCCTGGACCGAAGGCCCCATCTTCAACGACCCGTTGGGCGAGGAGAGCGAGCAACTCGCGATCCGCACGCGGCTCACAGAGTTGACGGCCGCGGCCCTGCCCGGCTCCACCATCAAGGTCGCCGTCTATCACGTGTGGGAGGCCTCCGTCGTCGACGCGCTCGTCGCCGCCAAGGAGCGTGGGGTCCGCGTCCAGGTCCTGCTGGACGAGTCGAGCGTCAGCGACCGGCCCACCAACACCGCGTACGGCAGCCTCGCCGCCGCGCTCGGCACCGACCGTACGAAGGGCTCGTACATCGCGACATGCCCCGTCGACAGGTCCTGCCTCGGTGATCCGAAGTACGGGCAGTCGATCATGCACAACAAGTTCTGGCTGTTCTCGGCGGTCGAGGGCGCCACGAACGTGGTCGTACAGACGACGTCGAACTCGACGCCCTCAGCGCACACCAAGTTCTTCAACGACGCGCTGCTGCTGCCGAACAACCCGACGATGTACGACGCGTACGCGGACTACTTCGACACGATGGCCGCCCGGGACTGGGCATCCTGGGAGTACCGGACCGTCAGCAACGGCCTCTACAAGGCGTACTTCTTCCCCCGGACCGGGAGCAGCCGGGCCACCGACACCGTGTACTCGGTGCTCAACAACGTGCAGTGCTCCTACAAGGACAGCGCGGGCGCCACGCGGAAGACCTGGGTGCGGGTCGCGATCTTCAAGATCACGCGGCTGGCGATCGCCGAGAAGCTGGTGGCGCTGAAGCAGGCCGGCTGCGACGTGAGCATCGTGTACGCCGAGTCGGACAGCGCCAAGAGCAGCGGCGGGACCAAGGGGACGTGGGAGAAGATGCACACGTCCGGTGGGCCGACGGTCCGGTGCTACAACGACGACCGGGACCCGCTCGACCCCGGCCGGAAGCTGACCACGCCGTACATCATCCACTCCAAGTACATTCTGATCGACGGCAAGTACGACGGGGTGCGCAACAAGATCAGTTTCACCGGGTCGGGCAACTACACCGGGCCCGCGCTGCGGGAGAACGACGAGTCGATCGTCAAGGTCGACGACGACGCCGTGCACGACATGTACCGGGCCCACTTCGACAAGGTGATCGGCGTCGCCCACCCGGGCAAGGCCGACACCACGGACCTGTGCAAGGGTGTGAAGCCGCTGCCCGCGGACGGTGAGAAGCCGGTCACCTGACGAGGAAGGCGCTCGGTTTGACCCCTTCGGGCGTAGCCCCGTAACCTTGACCGTCGGCGTGTCCGTAGGTAGAGACGCGTCACATCCCCGTAAACCTCATTCCTTCCGCGCGCCGGGCGCCGTGGGAGAGGCTGTTCGCATGTCGGGCGGCTGGACTGCGGGGGTGCCGTTCCCGAGCGAGAGAGTGAGATCCGCGTGTACGCCATCGTGCGCAGCGGTGGTCGCCAGCACAAGGTTGCTGTCGGCGACATCGTTGAGGTTGACAAGATTTCCACTGCCCAGGTTGGCGACACGGTCGAGCTCTCGACCCTGCTCGTTGTCGACGGCGACGCTGTGACCAGCGACCCGTGGGTGCTGGCCGGCATCAAGGTCCAGGCCGAGGTCGTGGACCACCACAAGGGCGTCAAGATCGACATCCTTCGCTACAAGAACAAGACCGGCTACCGCCGTCGTCAGGGCCACCGCCAGCAGTACACGGCGATCAAGGTCACTGAGATCCCCGCGGCTGCGAAGTAAGGGACTGAGGAGACATGGCACACAAGAAGGGCGCATCGTCCACCCGGAACGGTCGCGACTCCAACGCTCAGCGGCTCGGCGTGAAGCGCTTCGGCGGTCAGGTCGTCAACGCCGGTGAGATCCTGGTCCGCCAGCGCGGCACGCACTTCCACCCGGGCTCGGGTGTCGGCCGCGGCAAGGACGACACGCTGTTCGCGCTGAACGCGGGTGCGGTCGAGTTCGGCACCAGCCGTGGTCGCAAGGTCGTCAACATCGTTCCGGCCGCCTGAGTCTTCTGACTCGCCCGGTCTTTCGACCAAGGCTTCCGTAGAGCGATTCGTCGAGGCGGACCTCACTTCTCGTACGGGATTCCGTACGGGAAGCGGGTCCGCCTTTGACGTGTTACAGGTAAGACATTTCCGAACACCACGCATAGCGCGTATCTGGAGGCACCCACCATGACCACCTTCGTGGACCGCGTCGAGCTGAATGTCGCCGCGGGTAACGGAGGCCACGGCTGTGCCTCCGTACACCGGGAGAAGTTCAAGCCGCTCGGCGGCCCCGACGGCGGCAACGGCGGCCGGGGCGGCGACGTCATTCTGACCGTCGACCAGTCGGTGACGACTCTCCTCGACTACCACCACTCCCCGCACCGCAAGGCCACCAACGGCAAGCCCGGTGAGGGCGGCAACCGGTCGGGGAAGGACGGGCAGGACCTGGTCCTTCCCGTGCCGGACGGCACGGTGGTGCTGGACAGGCAGGGCAACGTCCTCGCCGACCTCGTCGGCCACGGCACCTCCTTCGTCGCCGCGCAGGGCGGCCGGGGCGGCCTCGGCAACGCGGCCCTCGCCTCCGCCCGCCGCAAGGCGCCCGGCTTCGCGCTGCTCGGCGTGCCGGGGGACATGGGCGACATCGTCCTGGAGCTCAAGACCGTCGCCGATGTGGCACTGGTCGGCTACCCGAGCGCGGGCAAGTCCTCGCTGATCTCGGTGCTGAGCGCCGCCAAGCCGAAGATCGCGGACTACCCGTTCACGACCCTCGTCCCGAACCTGGGCGTGGTGACGGCCGGCGACACGGTCTACACGATCGCCGACGTCCCCGGGCTCATCCCCGGCGCCAGCCAGGGCAAGGGTCTGGGCCTGGAGTTCCTGCGCCACGTCGAGCGCTGCAGCGTCCTCGTCCACGTCCTCGACACGGCGACGCTGGAATCGGACCGCGACCCCGTCTCCGACCTCGACATCATCGAGGAGGAGCTGACGCAGTACGGCGGGCTCGACAAGCGGCCCCGGATCGTCGTCCTCAACAAGATCGACGTGCCCGACGGCAAGGACCTCGCCGAGATGGTGCGGCCGGACCTGGAGGCCCGTGGTTACCGGGTCTTCGAGGTGTCCGCCGTCGCCCACATGGGGCTGAAGGAGCTGTCGTTCGCGCTCGCCGACATCGTCGGCGGGGCGCGTGCCGCCAAGCCGAAGGAGGAGGCGACGCGGATCGTCATCCGGCCCAGGGCCGTCGACGACGCGGGCTTCACGGTCGCGCAGGAGGAGGACGGGCTCTTCCGCGTCCGGGGCGAGAAGCCCGAGCGCTGGGTCCGCCAGACCGACTTCAGCAACGACGAGGCGGTGGGTTACCTCGCCGACCGTCTGAACCGGCTCGGCGTCGAGGAAGCGCTGATGAAGGCGGGCGCCCGCTCCGGCGACGGCGTCGCCATCGGGCCCGAGGACAACGCGGTCGTCTTCGACTGGGAGCCGACCGTCATGGCCGGCGCTGAGATGCTCGGACGCCGGGGTGAGGACCACCGCTTCGAGGAGCCCCGCCCGGCCGTCCAGCGCCGCCGTGACCGCCAGGCGGAGCGGGACGAGCTCCAGCAGGAGTACGACGACTTCGAGCCGTTCTAGGGCCGCCGGGTTCCTTGGCACCCGGCGGCCGGGCTGGGCGGGGGTGGGTTTCGCTCACCGGCGCTTGCCGGGTGCCACTGCGCCCACCCGTGCCGCCCCGGCGGAGGACTGCCCGGAGCCGAGTGAACCCCGTGAGGGGCGCGGGGAGCTGCGGGATCCCGTACACGACGAAGGGCCCCGGAGGTATCTCCGGGGCCCTTCGGTTGTCCCTAGGCGAGCGCCTCGCTGGGTTCGCCCTCGGTGAGCTCGTCCCCCGCCTCCCGGGGTGACGGGATCTCGTTCGCGAGGCGGGACTCCATCCGTACCCGGCGGTCGTCGGCCTTGGCGCAGAGCGCCTTCACCGCGGAGTCGAAGCGGGCGAGGGAGGGCGGGTCGGAGGGGCCGAGGAGCTGTTCCTTGAGGTCGGCGCGGGCCTTGGTGAAGTGGTCCTTCTCGGGGTCGCGGACCGCGTCGAGAAGAGCCGTGACGCCGCCCGCCTTGGGCGTCAGGACGACACCGGCGGAGACTGTCGGGAAGGCCGAGCGGAACGCCGCCTCCGACAGTCCGGACGTGTTGGCGACCGAGTACGGCTTCTCGCTGGACAGCCAGTCGGAGACCACCGACGAGACATCGCTGATCAGCAGGTCCGACACGTTGAAGCAGGCGAAGATCGCGGGCCGCGCCTCGGTGACGATTCTGTGCTCCCACTCCGGGAACGACGCCCAGTACGCCTTCTCCCAGGTCAGCGTCGCCTCGGCGATCGCCGCCTCACGGTCCCCGCTGGGCGTGCCCTGCAGCAGCATCCGCTCCATCTCGTCCGCGCTGGCACGGAACGACGTCGAGGTCAGCTTGTCCAACTCTGCCGTGCGGCGCGAGAGCTCAGCCTCCGCCTCCGCCCCCGGCCGCGCGCCCGAGCGCTTCGTGTTGGCCTCACGGATCATCGCCTTGATGCGCTCGTTCGCGGCCCCCGCGCGCGGGTCGACCGAGCCGGTCATCGGGTGCGGCTTGTAGAGCAGCCGGACCTTGTCGTCGGCGAGAAGCTTGCGGACGATGTTCTCGCCGGCCAGGACCACGGACGTGTTGCCGGGGTTGCCGTCCCAGCCCTCCCAGGTGGGGGCGTAGAGGACGGTCGTGTACGTGCCGGTCGGCGGGCCCGCGTACGGGCGGATCGGCGCCAGCTGCGGGCGGCCGACCTCGACGATGTCCTTGTCCTCGACGCCGACCTCGGCGAGCGCGTACCGCTCGCGCGCCGCGGGACCGGCGACCCACACCTCGTCGTACGCCTTCGCGTACGGGTTGCAGGACGACAGCTTGTCGCTCTCGCCGTGGTTGATGAAGGCGTGCTTGACGGTGGGGATGCGCAGCACCTGGGAGGTCTTCGCGGCGTTGGCCGGGTGCAGCATCATCTTCAGCGTCGAGTTCTCCAGGGAGAACATCGTCGACACCTTCGGGAAGCAGATGATCGGCACGTCCGTCGCGTCGATCTTCTGCACCATGAAGCGCTCACGCAGCACGATCAGCGGCTTCTCGAGCTGCGAGAGCGTCGAGAGCCACATGTTCGCCTGGTACGCCGACGTCGTACCGCCGGAGAAGTACATCGCGGTGGTCGGCCGGTACCGCGCCAGCCACTCGTCCAGCCACTCCATGACCTGCTGCTCGCTCTTCGCCCGCTTCTTCGGCAGCAGCCAGGTCGCCAGGTACGCGGTACCCGCGACGAGAAGGGTGAGAGCGGCACCGAGGCCGAGGCCGCCCCAGGTGGCGTCCTGGGTGGCCGCGGTGAGGACCAGGCCGGCCGTGATCGGCAGGGAGAAGGTCAGCAGCCGGTGGGCCTGGCGGCGGGCCAGGATGCGCGGCGGGGAGGCGGTCAGACACAGCTCGGAGGCGTCGATGTTGCGGGTGACGATCGGCAGCGTCCGGGTACGGCGCACCAGCACCGAGACGGCCTGGCAGGCGAAATGCACCGCGTAGAAGACGATGAGGCCGACAAGGAGAGGGGCGTGCTCGCGCAGCGGGTCGATGCCGTCGATGCGCAGCAGCCCCACCAGGACCAGCATGTCGCGCAGCAGTTGGCGCACCAGCGCGTCGAAGCGGACCTTGCCCAGAGTGGCGAGCAGTCCGGGATCCCGGTACTGCAGGAACGTGTCCAGGACGAGGCCCGCCGCACTGGCGGCGACGAACACGGGGATGTTCGGCAGCAGCGCGGAGACGATCTGGGCCGTGAAGAGCGCGAACATCGCGAGCAGCGCTGACAGCTGCGCGATGCGGCGGGGTGCGAGGCCTGCGGAGGGCACGGGCTGGGCTCCTGCGGAGGGTGCGACGACGGAGGGGGGAGGGTGATTCCGGGGGTGGCCTGAGGAAGGCCGATCCCTGACCGTATGACCTAGGGAGGCCGAGGAGCAATCTTCCGTGGGAACAATCACCGGTAGTCGGGCATAACGCCTGGAACCTTGAGCGGCGTCTCGGCATCTCCTCATAAAGGGTTCAGAGGCGGACCGCTGCCGTCCGCCTCGAGAACCGGCGCCGTCCGCCCCTCGAAATGAGGACGCGTCCGGTCTGCACGCTCCCGTAGATTGCGGAGTGCACACACCGGGCTGGTTCGGAACATTGGGGATACGGGTGTCAGCGGCAACAGGGACAGGAGGGGTGGCCCGAGGGGCCTCGGTCGAGGGTGGTGGGAGACGGGCGGGCGTGGCGGAAGCGCACCGGATCGTCGTCAAGGTGGGCTCCTCGTCGCTGACGACGGCGTCCGGAGGCCTCGACGCGGACCGGGTGGACGCCCTGGTGGACGTCCTCGCCAAGGCCCGCAGCGGGGGCGAGCGGGAGGTCGTGCTGGTCTCGTCCGGTGCCATCGCCGCCGGGCTCGCGCCGCTGGGCCTGCGCCGCCGCCCCAAGGACCTCGCCCGGCAGCAGGCTGCCGCCAGCGTCGGCCAGGGCCTGCTGGTGGCCCGCTACACGGCCTCCTGCGCCCGTTACGGCATCCGCGTCGGCCAGGTGCTCCTCACTTCCGACGACATGAGCCGCCGCGCCCACCACCGCAACGCCTCCCGCACCCTCGACGAGCTCCTCGCGATGGGCGCGCTGCCGGTCGTCAACGAGAACGACACCGTCGCCACGGACGAGATCCGCTTCGGCGACAACGACCGTCTCGCCGCCCTCGTCGCCCACCTCGTCCGGGCGGATCTGCTGGTCCTGCTGTCGGATGTGGACGGCGTGTACGACGGCGACCCCAGCAAGCCCGGCACGTCGCGGATAGCGGAGGTACGGGGCCCCGCGGACCTCGCGCACGTGGAGATCGGCAGCGCCGGAAAGGCCGGTGTCGGCACCGGTGGCATGGTCACCAAGGTCGAGGCGGCCGCGATCGCCACCGGAGCGGGTATTCCCGTGGTCCTGACCAGCGCCGTCCACGCGGCCGACGCGCTCAGCGGCCGCGACACGGGCACGTACTTCCACCCCACCGGCAAGCGTTCCGCCGACCGGTTGCTGTGGCTCCAGCACGCCTCCACCCCGCAGGGCGCGATCGTCCTCGACGACGGGGCCGTCAGCGCGGTCGTCGAGCGGCGCAAGTCGCTGCTGCCGGCCGGCATCGCGGCCGTCGAGGGCGACTTCACCGCCGGCGACCCCGTGGAACTGCGCGACGGCACGGGCCGGGCGGTCGCGCGCGGGCTCGTGAACTTCGACGCCAAGGAGATCCCCCAGCTGATCGGCCGCTCGACCCGGGAACTGGCGCGCGAGCTGGGTCCCGCGTACGAACGAGAGGTCGTACACAGGGACGACCTCGTCCTCCTGCACCCCTGACCAGCGGCCCCATGGAGGGACAGGGCGCGGGCCCCGGCGGTGCGCGTTCCGTAAAACCGCCACGCGAAGCCCCCGAGCCTGCTCAACTTTGTCTCGGGGAGATTCCGCACGACCTATTGCGAAGCACGAATCGTTGCGAAGGAGGCCGTCGTGAGACGAGTGCGCCCCGGGGCCGCGGCGTCCCGTGGTGGTGGTACCTCCCGTGCGGCCGGTGAGGAGCGGACGCTCACCAGCGTCGCCGTCTCGGACACGTACGAGGGCGAGAGCGCCGAGAAGCCGCAGGACCTGCCCCGGCTCTGGCATGTCACGCTCAGCGTGTCCGGGCCCGAGGCCCCCCTCAAGGAGGTGCGGCGCGGCCTCGAACAGCTCGCCCACGACCACCCCTTCCTGCTGACCAGCCGCTATGCCAACGACCACGCGGAGATCCGCTACTGGGAGGAGGCCCGCGACCTCCACGACGCGGCAGCCGTCGCCCTGCGCCTGTGGGGCGAGCACCGCCGGACGGCCGGGCTGCCGCCCTGGGAGATCGTCGGCCTGGAGGTCATCGACCGCCAGACGTACCACCTGCGCCTCGCCGAGGGATTCGGGCCGCCCCCGGCCTCGCCCGTAGGGATCCACCCCTTTTGACCGTGCCGCCGGGAGCTGCGCGGGGTGTGTCTCGCGCTTTGGAACAGCCGATGAACGCCCCTGCCGGGCGCACTACCCTTTCCCCATGACCTCGCTCTCACCGTACGACTCCATGACGCCGGTCACCCGGGCCGCCTACCGTGCCAAGGCCGCCGCCGCCGACCTCGCGCCGCTCCCGCGCGCCGACAAGGACGACGCGCTGCTCGCCATCGCCGACGCGTTGGAGGTCCGTACGAGCGAGATCGTCGAGGCCAACGCCAAGGACATCGAGCGGGCCCGAGAGGCCGGCACCAGCGAGTCGATCGTCGACCGGCTGACGCTGACCCCGGAACGGGTCCGCGCGATCGCCGCCGACGTCCGCGACGTGGCCGCCCTGCCCGACCCGGTCGGCGAGGTCGTCCGCGGCTCCACCCTCCCGAACGGCATCGACCTGCGCCAGGTCCGCGTTCCGCTCGGCGTCGTCGGCATCATCTACGAGGCCCGCCCGAACGTGACCGTGGACGCCGCAGCGCTCTGCCTGAAGTCCGGCAACGCGGTCCTGCTGCGCGGTTCGTCCTCCGCCCACGAGTCCAACGCCGCCCTCGTACGGGTCCTGCGGGACGCCGTCGGCGGTGCGGGCCTGCCCGCCGACTCCATCCAGCTCGTCCCCGGCGAGAGCCGCGAGTCCGTGCGCGAGCTGATGCGCGCCCGCGGCCTGGTCGACGTGCTCATCCCGCGCGGCGGCGCCTCCCTGATCCGCACGGTCGTCGAGGAGTCCACCGTCCCGGTGATCGAGACCGGGACGGGCAACTGCCACGTCTACGTCGACGCGGGCGCCGACCTCGACACGGCGATCGAGATCCTGATCAACTCCAAGGCCCACCGGGTCAGCGTCTGCAACGCCGCCGAGACCCTCCTCGTGCACCAGGACATCGCCCCCGAGTTCCTGCCCCGTGCCCTCGACGCGCTCGCCGACGCCGGGGTCACGGTCCACGCCGACGAGCGTGTCCTCGCGTTCGCCAAGGAGAGCCGGGCCACGGTCGTCGAGGCCACCACGGAGGACTGGGAGACCGAGTACCTGTCGTACGACATCGCCGCCGCCGTCGTCGACTCGCTCGACCGGGCCGTGGAGCACATCCGGCTGTGGAGCTCCGGCCACACCGAGGCGATCGTGACGACCTCCCAGCAGGCCGCCCGCCGCTTCACCCAGCTGGTCGACTCCACGACGGTCGCCGTCAACGCCTCGACCCGCTTCACCGACGGGGGCCAGTTCGGCTTCGGCGCCGAGATCGGCATCTCCACCCAGAAGCTGCACGCCCGGGGCCCGATGGGCCTGCCCGAGCTGACCAGCACGAAGTACATCGTCACGGGCGACGGACACGTCCGTCGCTAGGGGCGCGGGTCTCGTGGGGCGCCGGGCCGTTCCTGTGAACAGCCTGGCGCCCAGCTGGCAAAACAGATGAATTTCCTTACCGTCTGCCCAAATTGACCACCCCGGTCTACTCTGGGTTCGTGCCGGAGGACGTGGGGGGCACGCCGTTCCCGAACGGCTGGGAGCCCGACGACGACCGCGACCGCGGGGGTATGGACGAAGAGTTCGCCTCCGTGGTCTTCGACGAGGACTTCGTACGGGCGGCCGTGGTCCACGAGCCGACCGCGGTCGAACGTCTGCTCGCAGCGGCGGAGGCCCGTGCCGCGGCCCAGGAGGCCGAAGCCCGCCGGGCGCACTCCAGAGGCGCACGCGGCGACGACGACGGCTTCGGCTCGGACGGCCCCCATTTCGGCCACGGTCGCGATGACGAACTGGACGACCTCGACGACGCCGAGATCCTGGAGGGCCGCTGGGGCGCCGACGGGGCCTACGGCAGGTCGTACGCCAAGCAGACCCGCTGGCACCGGCCCGTCGCCTGGATCCTCGCCCTCGTGATGGGCATCGGCATGGTCGCGCTGGCCTTCACCGCGGTCTACCGGGGTGCCTCCTCCGGCCGCGGCGACCAGATCCTGCCCCCCGCCACCACCGGCGTCGAACAGGGCACCCCGACAGGCCCCTCCGCCTCCGCGGACTACTCCCAGCCGGCGGTGTCGGCGGACCCGCGCACGCCCTGACGCGGCCCTGCGTGGGCCCTGACGCGGCCCTGCGTGGGCCCTGACGCGACCCTGCGTGGGCCCTGACGCGGCCCTGCGTGGGCCCTGACGCGGCCCTGCGTGGGCCCTGGCGGGCGGTTCGCGACCTGTTCGCCACGTGTTCGCGAACCTGGTGAGGACCTGTCAGAACTTGTCGTGTACCCGCGCGTTTACCGGGGCCCCCGGAGACCTACTCTCAATGTATGGGCGGGCCCGCAAACCCACCTGAGGGGACTCCCGAGGGTGCCCCCGGCGGTGGAGAGGACGAATACCGATCCGTCGTCTTCGACGAATCGTTCGTCCGCGCTGCCCGCCTCCAGGAGTTCTCCGCCCAGGAACGCCTCTCCGACCACGCCCCGGCCGTCCGCCGCCGCCCGCCCATGCGTCGCGGCCTCTCCCGCCAGGCCCTGGTCCTCGTCCTGCTGGTCGCCCTCGCCTTCGGCACCGCGATCTACATGGGCGTCCGCCACCCGTACGACACCCCGGCCGCGAAGCCCACCGAGCCGCTCAGGATGACGGTGATCCCGCTGTCTCCGCAGTCCGCGGTGCCCGGCGCCGAGGAGTCGGAGACGCTGTACGCGCACAGCCCGGCCGCCCAGTTCCGGATCGGCGCCGAGGGCATCACGATGCCGGCCACCCGGCGTACCGAGCACTTCACCGACAGCCAGGTCGTCTCCGCGCTGACCATCGCCAAGGAGTACCTGGTCGCCTCCGCGCTCGACCCGGAGGTGCTCGGGGGCACCACCGTCCAGCCCGTGCGGCGGCTGCTCGATTCGGAGCAGCTCGATCAATTCGAGCAAAGTTTCGACCGCCCGGCGGCCGACGGGCGGCACGCCCCCACCGGCTGGCTGGTCCGCTTCGACCCGTCCCGCGCGGAACTCGCCGACCGTAGGATCCGCGTCCAGGGCACCCTTCAGGCCGCCGAGTTCGACTCCGGCACCCTGGAGGTCGTTGCCGCCCACACCCTCGTGTACGCGCTGCGGGCGCCCGGCGGCAAGGCCGGGGCCGAGGCCTCGCTCTTCACGGTCCGGCGCGAGCTGCACTTCCGCTTCGACCAGGACGACCTGCGCACCCACCAGGTCGAGGTCGTCGTCTCCTACGTCCAGGCCGGGCCGCTGGCCTGCGCCGACGACGTCACGAACCACCTCCGCCCGCTCCTCGCCGGCCAGACGGCCAAGGAGGGCGGCCCGTCCGCCGGCACCGACCCGTACGGCACGGGCGCCGCCACGGCCCTGTGCGGCACGCTCGCGCAGAGCGCGCAGCCGAAGGTGTGAAGCGCGGCCCCCTGTCCCATCCTCAAGGGGCTGCGCCCCTTTGACCCCGCTTCGGTGTGTTCTTCGGCCGCGGGTGGGTGGGGCTTCTCGCTCAGTTCCCCGCGCCCCTAGAAGACACGGCCCCTGCGGGC
>NZ_JBHVDX010000052.1:0-46711 GCF_042802555.1 Streptomyces sp. NPDC057474
GACCAGCGTTTCCGCTGGTCAGGGCCCTGATTTTCGGTGCCCCCGGCAGGATTCGAACCTGCGCACACGGCTCCGGAGGCCGTTGCTCTATCCCCTGAGCTACGGGGGCGTGTCAGGCGCCTTGTTCGGCGGCGACGGGTAGAACCCTACCAGCTCTCCTAGGGAGATCATGAACGGGTTTTTGCGGGGCGGAGGGCGGGGTTGAGCTGGGGGAGGCCGCCCGCAGAGGGCGGAAGTGGGGAAAACCCGGACGCGGCGGTGGGCGCGGACCTACTCTCGAGTTGTGCCAGGCGCGTCCGGCCGGGTGCTTGTTGTGGACGACAACAAGGTCATCCGGCAGCTGATCAGGGTCAACCTCGAGCTGGAGGGCTTCGAGGTGGTGACCGCGGCCGATGGTGCCGAGTGCCTGGACATCGTCCATCAGGTGCGGCCCGACCTCATCACCCTCGACGTGGCCATGCCCCGACTGGACGGGCTCCGTACGGCCGCCCGGCTCCGCGGTGATCCCCGGACGCGACGCCTTCCGCTCGCCATCGTCAGTGCCTGTACGCAGTACGAGGCCGAGGCCGGGCTTGATGTCGGCGTCGACGCGTTCCTCGCCAAGCCCTTCGAGCCGACCGAACTCGTCGCCCTCGTACGGCAGTTGGTGGAGCGAGGGAATGCCGGCGGCAGCGAGGCCGTGCCGTACGGGATCGGAGCCGATGGCCCCACCCCCACCTCCACCCCCACCCCCACCCCCGCCGGCGCTCCGGCCGGCGGGACCGGCAGCGGGAGCGAGCACACCGAGCGCGCGGAGCGCGCCGGCCGAACCGGAAGCTGACCTCGGGCCCCGCACTCCGACGCTGTCTCGGCGCGGCGCGCGGGCGGGCCCCGCGCGCCGACGCTGCTTCGCCGTGCCTTCGGCCGCGGTCGTGCGGCGCGCGGATCCCCGCCGACCGGCCGTCCAGCCCGACGCCCGTCGACCCCCGCTCCGTCCACATCCCGGACCTCGAGGTAAACCGGCTCGCATACCCACCCCCCTCCTCCCATACGCTTGTCCCCGTGACCCCTGTCGAGCTCTCCCGCACCGTGCTGCGCGCGGTGCGTCGCGCTGTGGACGAGGGGGAGCTGAGCGTGGCGGTGCCCGCACGGGCCGTGGTCACTCCGCCGGGGCCCGGGGGGAGCGGGGACTACGCGACGAACATCGCGTTGCAGCTGGCCCGGTCCGCCGGCCGACCGCCGCTACAGGTCGCCGAGATACTGCGGCCCCACCTCAGCCGCACCGAGGGCGTTGCCGCCGTCGAGATCACTGGCCCCGGATTCCTCAACATCCACCTCGACCGGGCCGCCGTCACCGCCCTCGTACGCCGGATCGAAGGAGTCAAGGGCACCCGAGACGGGCAAGGCCCCGATCTCCTTCCGCTCCCGTACGGCCACAGCGACACCCTCGCCGGGCAGGTCGTCCGGCTGCGGATCCCGTACGACATCCGCGCCGAAGTCCTCGCCGACGCGCTCGTACGGATCGTCGCCAGCCAGGGCGGTCGCGTCGAGGTCGATCACATCCGGTCCCAGGCCGGAGGCGGGGCGAGCGCCGACAAGACCAACGACCCCGACAACCCTGGCGACCCCGGCCTGCCCCTTGGGCCCGGTGAGCCCGGCGACCCCGGTCGGCCCGGCGAGGTCACCGACCCCGGTCGGCCCGGTGGCCCGGACATGGCCGCCGACCCCGACGCGCCCATCGACCTCCGCCCCGTCCCCGCCCCGGAAGACCCCACCCCCCTCGGCCAGGACGCGCTCCGCTGGGCCCTTCTGCACCCGGCCGCCCACGACCGCCCCCGGATCACCGCGGACCTTCTCGTGCAGCGCGCCGGCAACCCCCTCTTCCGGGTCCGTTACGCCCACGCCCGAGCCCGCGCGCTCACCCGCAACGCTGCGGCCCTCGGCTTCACCGGCACCCCGGGCGACCTGGACACCCCTTTCGCCTCGAGCGACCTCGACAGCCCCGACACCCCCAGCACCCTGGGCACCCCCGGCACCCCCGGCACCCCCGGCACCCCCGGCACCCTGGGCACCCCCGGCACCCTGCACCCGACGGACAGCCTGGCCACCCCGGTCACCCCGAACCCGCCCCCCACACCCCCCACCACCCCCGACGTGACCACCCCCCTAGTCACCGCCCTCACCGAACATCCCTCCACCCTCGCCCGAGCGGCCACGCTCCGCGCTCCCGACCGTCTCGCCCGCCACCTGATCGTCCTCGCCGACGCCCTGCTCGCTTTTCAGCACACGGTGCTGCCGCGTGGCGACGAGAAACCCTCGGCCGCCCACCGGGCCCGGCTGGCGCTTGCCGAAGCCGCCGGGACGGTGCTGGCCGGCGGCCTGTCCCTGCTAGGCATCGACGCACCCGAATACCTCTGAGCGAGCCCGCGGAGCCCGAAGAGCAGACAGCGAAGAGCGGAAGCCGACAGCCGACAGTCGTCCAGCGGAAGCCCCGCAGCCCCGCAGTCCCGCAGCCCGGAAGCCCGAAGTCCCGCCCAAGCCCCAGCGCGCAGAGCCCAGAGAGATCAGAGAGAGCCGTACAGACATGAGCCGTTCCGCACACCCCGCCGGGCCCCGTCACGCCGACGTTCTTCCCGAGGGGCACTACGCCGCCCCGCCCGCAGACCTGAACACGCTGGACCCGAAGGTGTGGGCACAGACCGTCACCCGTACGGACGACGGAGTCGTCAGCGTCGGCGGGATCGATGTGAAGGCGCTCGCTGAGGAGTTCGGCACGCCGGCGTACTTCGTCGACGAGGCCGACTTCCGGGCCCGGGCGCGGGCCTGGCGTACGGCGTTCGGGCAGGACGCCGACGTGTTCTACGCGGGGAAGGCGTTCCTGTCCCGGGCCATCGTGCGCTGGCTGCACGAGGAGGGGCTCAACCTCGACGTCTGCTCCGGCGGCGAGCTCGCGACCGCCCTCTCCGTCGGTATGCCCGCCGACCGCATCGCCTTCCACGGCAACAACAAGTCCACCGACGAGATCCACCGCGCCGTCGAGGCCGGCGTCGGCCGTATCGTGCTCGACTCCTTCCAGGAGATCGTGCGGGTCGCCCACATCGCCCAGTCGCTCGGCAAGCGGCAGAAGGTGCAGATCCGCGTCACCGTCGGGGTCGAGGCGCATACGCACGAGTTCATCGCCACTGCTCATGAAGACCAGAAGTTCGGGATTCCGCTTGCCGGCGGGCAGGCCGCGGAGGCCGTGCGGCGGGCGCTCAAGCTCGACGGGCTCGAACTCATCGGGATTCACTCGCACATCGGGTCGCAGATCTTCGACACGTCCGGGTTCGAGGTCGCCGCCCACCGTGTCGTCGGGCTGCTCAAGGACATCCGTGACGAGCACGGAGTCGAGCTGCCCGAGATCGATCTCGGTGGCGGTCTCGGTATCGCCTACACCAGCGACGACGACCCCCGCGAGCCGCACGAGATCGCCAAGGCGCTGACCGAGATCGTCAACCGTGAGTGTGACGCCGCCAAGCTGCGCACCCCTCGTATCTCCGTCGAGCCGGGCCGTGCCATCGTCGGGCCCACCGCCTTCACGCTGTACGAGGTCGGCACCATCAAGCCGCTGGACGGGCTGCGGACGTACGTCTCCGTGGACGGGGGCATGTCCGACAACATCCGGACCGCGTTGTACGACGCCGAGTACAGCGTCGCGCTGGTGTCCCGGACCTCCGACGCCGAGCCGATGCTCGCGCGGGTGGTCGGCAAGCACTGCGAGAGCGGTGACATCGTGGTGAAGGACGCGTTCCTGCCGGCGGACCTGGCACCGGGTGACCTGATCGCCGTACCGGCCACCGGCGCGTACTGCCGTTCGATGGCGAGCAATTACAACCACGTACTGCGACCGCCGGTCGTCGCCGTCAATGATGGAGAGGCCCGTGTCATCGTCCGCCGGGAGACGGAGGAGGATCTTCTCCGGCTCGATGTCGGATGATCTGACGGTGCTCTGCGGGGCGATCCGTCGAGTCATCCGTCGAGTCATCCGTCGGGTGAGTCGTCGGGCGAGTCGTCGGGCGATCTGACGGGTGATCCACGCACAAAAGAAACACGGGCCGAAAGATCTCCGTCTTCCGGCCCTGAGGAAATGAAATTGATGTCTCACGATCCGGACGAGGGATAGAAACTCCCGTCCGGTGAGTGAGACTGGTTCCACCGTATTCGGTATGTCGGTATGTGAGGAAACGAGGTCGGATGATGCGTACGCGTCCGCTGAAGGTGGCGCTGCTGGGCTGTGGGGTCGTCGGCTCAGAGGTGGCGCGCATCATGACGACGCACGCCGACGACCTCGCCGCACGCATCGGTGCCCCGGTCGAGCTCGCGGGTGTGGCGGTCCGGCGGCCCTCCCGAGTGCGTGAGGGCATCGACCCCGCGCTCGTCACCACCGACGCGACCGCCCTGGTCAAACGGGGGGACATCGACGTCGTCGTCGAGGTCATCGGCGGCATCGAGCCCGCTCGCTCCCTCATCACCACCGCGTTCGAGCACGGCGCCTCCGTCGTCTCCGCCAACAAGGCCCTCCTCGCCCAGGACGGCGCCGCCCTGCACGCCGCGGCGAACGAGGCCGGCAAGGACCTCTACTACGAGGCCGCCGTCGCCGGTGCCATCCCGCTGATCCGGCCACTGCGCGAGTCCCTCGCCGGCGACAAGATCAACCGGGTGATGGGCATCGTCAACGGCACCACCAATTTCATCCTCGACAAGATGGACTCCACGGGCGCGGGTTATCAGGAGGCCCTCGACGAGGCCACCGCCCTGGGATATGCGGAAGCCGATCCGACCGCCGACGTCGAAGGGTTCGACGCCGCCGCCAAGGCCGCGATCCTCGCCGGCATCGCCTTCCACTCGCGCGTACGGCTCGACGACGTGTACCGCGAGGGCATGACCGAGGTGACTGCGGCCGACTTCGCCTCCGCCAGGAACATGGGCTGCACCATCAAGCTGCTCGCCATCTGCGAGCGGGCCGCGGACGGCGGTTCCGTCACCGCGCGCGTGCACCCCGCGATGATCCCGCTGACCCACCCACTCGCCTCCGTGCGCGGCGCCTACAACGCCGTGTTCGTGGAGTCGGACGCCGCCGGGCAGTTGATGTTCTACGGTCCTGGCGCGGGCGGTGCCCCCACCGCCTCCGCCGTGCTCGGCGACCTCGTGGCCGTGTGCCGCAACCGGCTCGCGGGCGCCACCGGGCCCGGCGAGTCCGCCTATGCCGCCCTGCCGGTCTCGCCCATGGGTGAGGTCGTCACGCGCTACCACATCAGCCTCGACGTCGCCGACAAACCGGGAGTTCTCGCCCAGGTGGCGACCGTGTTCGCGGAGCACGGTGTGTCGATCGATACGGTTCGCCAGCAGGGCAAGGACGGCGAGGCCTCTCTCGTCGTCGTCACCCATCGCGCCTCCGACGCCTCCCTCAGCGGGACCGTCGAGGCGCTGCGCAACCTCGACACCGTGCGGGGTGTCGCCAGCATCATGCGGGTTGAAGGAGAGTAACCAGCAATGACCCACCAGTGGCGCGGAATCATCGAGGAGTACCGGGACCGGCTGCCCGTCTCCGACAGCACACCGGTCGTGACGCTCCGCGAGGGCGGCACGCCTCTCGTACCCGCGCAGGTGCTCTCCGAGCGCACGGGCTGCGAGGTCCACCTCAAGGTGGAGGGCGCCAACCCGACCGGGTCCTTCAAGGACCGCGGTATGACCATGGCCATCACGCGGGCGAAGGAAGAGGGCGCGAAGGCCGTCATCTGTGCCTCCACGGGCAACACGTCTGCCTCCGCGGCCGCCTACGCCGTCCGCGCGGGCATGGTTTCGGCGGTGCTCGTCCCGCGCGGGAAGATCGCGCTGGGCAAGATGGGTCAGGCCCTGGTGCACGGCGCGAAGATCCTCCAGGTCGACGGCAACTTCGACGACTGCCTCACCCTCGCGCGTGAACTCAGTGACAACTATCCGGTGGCGCTGGTCAATTCGGTGAACCCGGTGCGCATCGAGGGCCAGAAGACCGCCGCGTTCGAGATCGTGGACATGCTCGGCGACGCGCCCGACGTCCACGTCCTGCCGGTGGGCAACGCGGGCAACATCACGGCGTACTGGAAGGGCTACAAGGAGTACGCCGCCGACGGCATCGCCGCCAAGACGCCCCGTATGTGGGGCTTCCAGGCCTCCGGCTCCGCGCCGATCGTGCGCGGCGAGGTCGTCAAGGACCCGTCGACGATCGCCACCGCGATCCGCATCGGCAACCCCGCGTCCTGGCAGTACGCGCTGGCGGCGAGGGACGAGTCGGGCGGCTTCATCGACGAGGTGACGGACCGTGAGATCCTGCGCGCCTACCGCCTGTTGGCCGCGCAGGAGGGCGTTTTCGTGGAGCCCGCCTCCGCCGCCTCCGTGGCCGGTCTGCTGAAGGCCGCGGAGAACGGCAAGGTCGACCCGGGCCAGATCATCGTCTGCACGGTCACCGGCAACGGCCTCAAGGACCCGGACTGGGCCGTCGCGGGCGCCCCGCAGCCCGTCACGGTCCCGGTGGACGCGGCGACGGCGGCCGAGCGCCTCGGCCTCGCGTAGCCTCTCGCCCAGCCGCTCGAAAAGGCCTGGGAGTCGCGCGTAGAGGCCGATTCCCGGGGGATAACCCTGACAGGACCCGACAGGGGGTGCACAGGGGGCTTACGACACGCATCGTGCGCCTCCTGTGCGCCCTATGTCGCCACAGAACCTTCCTTCGATAGGCTGTAGTGAACCCGCCCGCCGCATATGCCCCGCAGGGGTGTGGCGCCGCGCCGTCTCGAGCGGCCGCAGGGTCCTCACGTACGCATCGAACGTCATTCGACAATCGTCAATCTCGCAGCTCAAGGAGAGTCATCGAGCGATGGCCGGTCCAGCGTTCCGCGCCGCCGCCGTACGGGTGCGCGTCCCCGCCACCAGCGCCAATCTCGGTCCGGGCTTCGACGCCCTGGGCCTGTCGCTGGGGCTCTACGACGACGTGGTCGTCCGGGTGGCCGACTCCGGCCTGCACGTCGACATCGCCGGGGAGGGCAGCGAGACGCTCCCGCGTGACGAGCGGCATCTGCTCGTCCGCTCCCTGCGCACCGCCTTCGATCTGCTGGGCGGGCAGCCCCGGGGCCTCGAGATCGTGTGCGCCAACCGCATCCCGCACGGCCGCGGCCTCGGCTCCTCCTCCGCCGCCATCTGCGCCGGCATCGTCGCCGCTCGCGCCGTGACCATAGGCGGCGACAACCGGCTCGACGACGCCGCGCTGCTCGAACTGGCCACGGAGATCGAGGGCCACCCCGACAACGTCGCGGCCTGTCTCCTAGGCGGTTTCACGCTCTCCTGGATGGAGGGCGGCGCCGCACGGGCGATCAGGATGGATCCCGCGGATTCCATCGTTCCGGTGGTTTTCGTGCCCGGAAAGCCTGTTCTGACGGAGACGGCGCGCGGACTGCTCCCGCGCTCCGTCCCGCACGTCGACGCTGCGACCAACGCGGGCCGGGCGGCCCTCCTCGTGGAAGCCCTGACCAGGCGCCCCGAACTGCTACTGCCCGCCACCGAGGACCGGCTGCACCAGGAGTACCGGGCGCCCGCCATGCCGGAGAGCACGGCCCTGGTCGAGCGACTGCGGGCCGACGGCGTCCCGGCGGTCATCTCCGGCGCCGGACCCACGGTCCTGGCTCTGGCCGACCACGCCAGCGCCGACAAGGTGGCCGATCTCGCAGGTGCGGGCTGGGCCGCCAACCGGCTGGACCTCGACGCCCGAGGGGCGTGCGTCCTGCCGCTCACCACCACCGTCGCCGAACCCGGCGCCGGCACCGGCGACCAGTAGAGGCGTTCGGTTGCCGGATTTCGAGAGGGGGAATGTTTGTTGGATCCGGTAGTGTTAATCTCAAGTCTGCACCTGCCTCAGCCATGGCGAGGTGCTTATCGTCCCCGTCAGGGACAACCATTCTTCCGGGAGTCTCCCAAGCCGCACTGTGCTTCGTACGTCAAGCTGTACGCCGTACGCAGGCACTGAGCGGTCTGCCGAGCAGGCTCCGGAACCGGCGTGGCCGAGCCGCGTGACACAGACACTCAGTGCCACGGTTTGGAAAGCGCCGAATCACCAGAAATTTTCCTCCGCCGCCTTTGGCGGACCACCGCCCCGGCACGGTCCACCCGAACAGGGCCGAAGCCGGACAGCACAAACGGTCGCCGAGCCAGAAGGCCGACGTCCGCTCCAGGGAAGGACCCTTCGTGAGCGACACCACCGATCTGATGGGCGCACGTGTCGAGGACACCGCTGCCGCGCCCGCCACGGACGCCGCGCCTGCCGGCGGTGCCGGCTCCCGGCGGCGCCGCGGCACCGGCCTCGAGGGCATGGTGCTGGCCGAGTTGCAGCAGGTCGCATCCGGCCTCGGCATCAGGGGCACCGCGCGTATGCGCAAGAGCCAGCTGATCGAGGTCATCAAGGACGCGCAGGCGGGAGGGGGTGCCCCGGCGAAGGCCGAGGCAGCCACCGAGACCAAGCCGAAGCGCCGCGCCACCTCGAAGGCACGCACGGGCGACGACGCCGCCCCGGCCGAGAAGGCCGCCGCCAAGAAGGCCGAGGCGTCCGCCGAGAAGGCCGAGAAGGCCGTGGCCCAGCAGCAGATCGAGATCCCCGGCCAGCCGGCCGGTGGCGACGAGGCGCCCACCGAGCGCCGCCGCCGCCGTGCCACCGCCGACGCGGGCAGCCCCGAGACGGTGACCGCCGAGGCCAAGAGCGAGCCCCAGGCCGAGACGCCTGCCCAGGCCCAGGCCGCCCCCCAGGCCGACGCCGGTGACCAGGGCGGCGAGGGCCGTCAGGGCCGCCGTGACCGCGGCCGCGACCGCGGTGAGCGCACCGACCGTACCGACCGTACCGACCGCACCGACCGCACCGACCGTGGTGAGCGCGGTGAGCGCGGCCGTCGGGGCAAGGGCGACGAGCAGCAGGGCGGCGGTGGCCAGCAGCAGCGTGACCGCGGCCAGCAGCAGAGCCAGCAGCAGGGCGGCCGTCAGGACCGCCAGGACCGTCTGCGTGACAACGGCCCGCAGGACGACGACGACTTCGACGGCGGACGCCGTGGCCGTCGCGGCCGCTACCGCGACCGTCGTGGCCGTCGCGGCCGTGACGAGATCGGCACCCCGGAGCCGCAGCTCGCCGACGACGACGTCCTGATCCCCGTCGCGGGCATCCTGGACATCCTCGACAACTACGCGTTCATCCGTACGTCGGGCTACCTGCCGGGCCCGAACGACGTGTACGTGTCGCTCGCCCAGGTCCGCAAGAACGGCCTGCGCAAGGGCGACCACGTCACCGGCGCGGTCCGTCAGCCCAAGGACGGCGAGCGCCGCGAGAAGTTCAACGCGCTGGTCCGCCTCGACTCCGCCAACGGCATGGCCGCCGAATCAGGCCGTGGCCGCCCGGAGTTCAACAAGCTGACGCCGCTGTACCCGCAGGACCGGCTCCGTCTGGAGACCGACCCGGGCGTGCTGACCACCCGCATCATCGACCTCGTCGCGCCGATCGGTAAGGGCCAGCGCGGTCTGATCGTGGCCCCGCCGAAGACCGGCAAGACCATGATCATGCAGGCGATCGCCAACGCGATCACGCACAACAACCCCGAGTGCCACCTGATGGTCGTCCTTGTCGACGAGCGTCCGGAAGAGGTCACCGACATGCAGCGGTCGGTGAAGGGCGAGGTCATCTCCTCGACCTTCGACCGCCCGGCCGAGGACCACACGACGGTCGCCGAGCTCGCCATCGAGCGTGCCAAGCGTCTCGTCGAGCTGGGCCACGACGTGGTCGTGCTGCTCGACTCGATCACGCGTCTGGGCCGTGCGTACAACCTGGCGGCGCCGGCCTCCGGCCGCATCCTGTCCGGTGGTGTCGACTCGACCGCCCTGTACCCGCCGAAGCGCTTCTTCGGTGCGGCCCGCAACATCGAGGACGGCGGCTCGCTCACCATCCTCGCCACCGCACTGGTGGACACCGGGTCCCGCATGGACGAGGTCATCTTCGAGGAGTTCAAGGGCACGGGCAACGCCGAGCTGAAGCTCGACCGGAAGCTCGCGGACAAGCGGATCTTCCCCGCGGTGGACGTGGACGCGTCCGGTACGCGTAAGGAAGAGATCCTGCTCGCCCCCGACGAACTCGCCGTCGTCTGGAAGCTGCGCCGGGTGCTGCACGCCCTCGACCAGCAGCAGGCGGTCGAGCTGCTTCTCGACAAGATGAAGCAGACGAAGTCGAACGCCGAGTTCCTGATGCAGATCCAGAAGACGACGCCGGGCAACGGCGGCGACTAGTCGGCCAGTCCGCACAGCGGAGCGCTGGGGTCACCCTCTTTGTGAGGGTGGCCCCAGTTTTCTGTAGGGAACACGTGTACGATCACGGTCTTCATGCTCTGATCAACCATTGCACTCCCAGGGGGGAATTGAGTGGCTAGACCCTTGTCCGGAGCCATAGCCGCCGCGATAGCGGGGACGCTGTTGATGTCGTCCGCGAGCGGGGCCCACGCCGACACCACCTCGACACCTGACGAGCTGGATGTGCGGATCGCCAAGGCGATGGCGGCGGACGACACCGCCGGAGTGGCGACGAGGGAACCGTCGCCGAGCGAGAGTTCGGACGGTGGCCTGGAGCAGTCCGCCCAGATCATCGGCGGCTCGAAGACCACGATCGCCTCGGCGCCGTGGATGGCCCAGCTCTGGTATTACGACGACACCCAGGACCTCGGGTTCTTCTGCGGCGGCACGGTCGTCTCGCCGACGAAGATCCTCACCGCCGCGCACTGCGTCGACGAGGACTACTACGACTGGGCCAAGTACGGCGCCATCGTGACCGGCACCGACCAGTTGCCCACGGCCGTCCTCGACGACGAGGGCAACCAGGTGGGCCTGGACCTCCACGGCGGAACCCGCACCGAGGTCTCGCGCCAGTGGAACCACTCCTCGTGGAACGAGGACACGATCGACAACGACGTCGCCGTCCTGACGCTGGCGTCGCCGGTCAAGGCGACGCCGATCAAGATGACGACGTCGGGCGACACCACCTCGTACAAGACCGGCACCCAGGCCAAGGTCTACGGGTGGGGCCGTACCAGTTCCAAGACCGAGGACATCTCGCAGACACTGAAGACGGCCACGCTGCCGGTCGTCAGCGACACGACCTGCGGGAACACCTGGGGTAAATACTTCGTCAAGGGGCACATGGTCTGCGCGGGCAAGCCCGCCGGCGGCACCGACGCCACCACCACCGCCAGCTGCAACGGCGACTCGGGCGGACCGCTCGTCGTGAACAACAAGGTCGTCGGCGTCGTCTCGTGGGGCGTCGTGGACTGCGTGGAGAAGGGCGCCTACCCGGTCTTCGCCAAGGTCAGCAAGTACGTCGGCGCGACCTACCCGCGGATCGACGACAGCGACATCAGCCGGGACGGCAAGGCCGACGTCTTCCTGCGCAACAAGGAGACCGGCACGGGCTACGTCCGCGCCTCCACGGGGTCCAAGCTCGGCGACCGCCAGGCCCTGCCGTCCGAGGCGGGCAGCTGGACGGGGTACAACCTCGTCCAGCAGACCGACCTGAACCGGGACGGCCACCAGGACTACGTGCTGCGCCGCTCCTCCGACGGTGACGTCTTCTGGCGGCGGCGCGGGCCCTCGTCCAACACCTGGACGACCACGCAGCTCTTCGACAACTGGACGACCCGCACCCGGATCCTCACCCCCGGTGACGTCACCGGCGACGCCCTGCCCGACCTGCTCTCGGTCGACTCGGCGGGCGCCCTGTGGATCTACCCGGGCAAGGGCAACGGCACCTTCGGCACCCGCGTCAAGGTCGGCACGGGCTGGAACACGTACAACGCGGTGCTCGGTCACGGCGACTTCACCGGCGACGGCAAGGCCGACCTGATCGCGCGCACCAAGACCGGGTCGGACGTCTACCTCTACAAGGGCGCCGGCAAGTCCGGCACGGGCGCCTTCGCCACCCGGATCAAGGTCCGCTCGGACTGGAGCGCCTACAACACGCTCATCACGCCCGGTGACGTGAGCGGCGACGGCAGGGCGGACCTCCTGGCCCGTACGCCGGCCGGCACGCTGTACCTCTACAAGGGCACCGGCAAGGCAACGAGCGAGATCTTCAACACACGGGTCTCGGTCGGCACCAGCTACGCCCAGTACGACCTGCTCGGCTGAAACACCAGGTGAGCCCGGTCCCACCGGGCTCATCCGTCACACACGGTGCCCATCGCGCTTCACGCGATGGGCACCGTTCGTCGTGCAACCCTTTCCCGGATTATCCCGTCTGACCGGACGGAGTGACCATGGAGCGTCATGGCCGCATACCCGACAGGCCTGGGCCTGAGCGCAGGGGGTAACCGACCGGAGAGAGAACGAGGAGCAGATGCCCGCCGAGAGCAGGCCGGACCCCGGCATACCGGGGAAGACCGGCACCACCGGCCCGCGCCACCGCGCGGCCAAGACCCGCCGCCGCATGCCACGCGACGGGCACAGCAGGGCGGCGCTCGCCGTCGTCTGGACCGCCGCAGGCGTCCTGGTGTTCGGCGGCACCGGAATCGGCTACCTGTACTTCAAGCTCAACGGCAACATCAAGAGCGTCGACATCAACCAGGTCCTCGGCACCGACCGGCCCCTCGACGTCGACAACGGCTCGCAGGACATCCTCGTCCTCGGCTCCGACACCCGCTCGGGCAGCAACAAGAAGCTCGGCGGCGGCACGGACGACGGCAGCGCCCGCTCGGACACGGCGATGGTCGTCCACGTCTACGAGGGCCACCAGCGGGCCAGCGTGGTCTCCATACCCCGGGACACCCTGGTCGAGCGGCCCGAGTGCACCGACGCCAACGGCAAGACGCACCAGGCGGCCTCGTACGCGATGTTCAACTCCGCGTACTCCACGGGGGGCGCCGCATGTGCGGTGAAGACCGTCGAGTCCATGACCGGGATCCGCATGGACCACTACGTCGAGGTCGACTTCGCGGGCTTCGAGAAGCTGATCAACGTCCTCGGCGGCGTCGACATCACCACGACGAAGGACATCAAGGACCCCGACAGCCATCTGAACCTGCAGGCCGGGGAGCACACGCTCTCGGGCAAGCAGGCGCTCGGGCTCGTCCGCACCCGGCACGGGGTCGGCGACGGGTCCGACCTCGGGCGCATCCAGCTCCAGCAGGCGTTCATCAAGGCCCTCATCGAGCAGGTCAGGTCCGTCGGGATCCTCAGCAGCCCCAAGAAGCTCTACGACCTCGCCGACACCGCCACCGACGCCGTCACCACCGACTCCGAACTCGACTCCGTCAAGGACCTCGCGTCCTTCGCCAACGGACTCAAGGGCATCAGCTCCAAGAACATGACGATGGTCACGATGCCGGTCCAGTACGACCCCGCCGACCTCAACCGGGTGCTGGTGGACGAGGCGAAGTCCAAGCAGGTCTGGGCCGCCCTGAAGGCCGACAGGACCATCCCGAAGTCAGCGACGAAGGGCACGGCGACGGGCACGGCCGACGGGGTCGTGGCTTCTTCCTGAGGGTGCCCGCGGCTGCGGCTTCCAGGGGCGCGGGGAACTGCGTGACCAGCCACATACGGCCTGCAGCCGCGTACGGCGATCACGAGGCACCCCGTGGCGCGTGCCGGCCGGGGGCAGTGGCGCGGCCCGGCGCTCACGGGTTGCCGCTGCGCCCACCCGTGCCGCCCCCAGCGGCGCGACCGCCCGCAGCCAGGACGGGGGAGAGGCACGCCCTCGGTAGCTGGCACAGACAGCGGGAAGAGGCACGCACCCGGCGGCCGGGGCGGCGGTCGGGCCTCAGGGAATACCTGAGCGCACCCCCTGGTTTGGGGAGATGGCACCAGTGCTGGCAGACTGGTACGTCGGCTCCGGTTCACGCTCTCGCAGCCCGCGGCAGCGACCCGGCGCCCTCCCGAAACTAGGAGACACCTTGAAGCGCGACATTCACCCCGAGTACGTCGAGACGCAGGTCAGCTGCACCTGTGGCGCGTCGTTCACCACCCGTAGCACGATCGAGAGCGGCACCATCCGTGCCGAGGTCTGCTCCGAGTGCCACCCGTTCTACACGGGCAAGCAGAAGATCCTCGACACCGGTGGCCGCGTGGCCCGCTTCGAGGCCCGCTTCGGCAAGGCTGCCGCTGCCGCGAAGTAGCGAGCCCCCAGCGCCGGTCCGCGGTGCCCCTCCGGGGGCATCGGGACCGGCGCTTTGCGGTGCAGCGCACAGGCGCAGCCCATGGGCGCGGCCCACGGGTGCAGCCCACTCACAACGTCGTACAGGGAGCCGGAGAGATGTTCGAGGCGGTCGAGGAACTGGTCGGGGAACACGCCGACCTGGAGAAGAAGCTCGCCGACCCGTCGGTCCACGCGGACCAGGCCAACGCGCGCAAGCTGAACAAGCGCTACGCGGAGCTGACCCCGATCGTCGGCACGTACCGCTCCTGGAAGCAGACCGGCGACGACATCGACACGGCTCGCGAATTCGCCGCGGACGACCCGGACTTCATCGCCGAGGTCAAGGAGCTGGAGAAGCAGCGCGAGGAACTGACGGAGAAGCTGCGGCTGCTCCTCGTCCCGCGCGACCCCAGCGACGACAAGGACGTCATCCTGGAGATCAAGGCCGGTGCGGGCGGCGACGAGTCCGCGCTCTTCGCCGGTGACCTCCTGCGCATGTACCTCCGGTACGCCGAGCGCGTCGGCTGGAAGACCGAGATCATCGACTCCACCGAGTCCGAGCTGGGCGGCTACAAGGACGTCCAGGTCGCCGTGAAGACCAAGGGCGGCCAGGGCGCCACCGAGCCCGGCCAGGGCGTCTGGGCCCGGCTGAAGTACGAGGGCGGCGTGCACCGCGTGCAGCGTGTGCCGTCGACCGAGTCGCAGGGCCGTATCCACACCTCCGCGGCCGGTGTGCTCGTCACCCCCGAGGCCGAGGAGGTCGACGTCGAGATCCACGCGAACGACCTGCGGATCGACGTCTACCGCTCCTCCGGACCCGGCGGGCAGTCCGTCAACACCACCGACTCCGCGGTGCGCATCACGCACCTTCCCACCGGAGTCGTCGCCTCCTGCCAGAACGAGAAGAGCCAGCTGCAGAACAAGGAGCAGGCGATGCGTATCCTGCGCTCCAGGCTGCTCGCCGCGGCGCAGGAGGAGGCGGAGAAGGAAGCCGCCGACGCCCGCCGCAGCCAGGTCCGTACCGTCGACCGCTCCGAGAAGATCCGCACGTACAACTTCCCGGAGAACCGCATCTCGGACCACCGCGTCGGCTTCAAGTCCTACAACCTGGACCAGGTCCTGGACGGTGAACTCGACGCGGTGATCCAGGCCTGCGTCGACGCGGACTCGGCCGCGAAGCTGGCAGCCGCGTAAGGCACGTACGAGTACGACCAGTACGACGGAGGACTTGCGTGAACCTGCTGCTCGCGGAAGTGGCCCAGGCCACCCAGCGCCTGGCCGACGCCGGCGTGCCCTCGCCGCGCAACGACGCGGAGGAGCTCGCCGCGTTCGTGCACGGCGTCAAGCGGGGCGAGCTGCACACCGTCAAGGACTCCGACTTCGACGCCCGGTACTGGGAGGTCATCGCCCGGCGCGAGCAGCGTGAGCCGCTCCAGCACATCACCGGGCGCGCCTACTTCCGGTACCTCGAACTGCAGGTCGGGCCAGGGGTGTTCGTGCCCCGGCCGGAGACCGAGTCGGTGGTCGGCTGGGCCATAGACGCCGTGCGCGCGATGGACGTCGTCGAGCCGCTCATCGTCGATCTGTGCACCGGATCCGGCGCCATCGCCCTCGCCCTCGCCCAGGAGGTGCCGCGCTCGCGCGTGCACGCCGTGGAGCTGTCCGAGGACGCCCTGACGTGGACCCGCAAGAACATGGCGGGCTCCAGGGTCGACCTGCGCCAGGGCAACGCCCTGGACGCCTTCCGCGACCTCGACGGTCAGGTCGACCTGGTCGTCTCCAACCCGCCGTACATCCCGCTCACGGAGTGGGAGTACGTGGCACCCGAGGCCCGCGACTACGACCCCGAACTCGCCCTGTTCTCGGGGGAGGACGGGCTCGAACTGATCCGCGGCCTGGAACGCACCGCACACCGGCTCCTGCGCCCGGGCGGTGTCGTCGTCATCGAGCACGCCGACACCCAGGGCGGCCAGGTGCCCTGGATCTTCACCGAGGAGCGGGGCTGGGCCGACGCGGCCGACCACCCGGACCTCAACAACCGGCCGCGGTTCGCGACCGCCCGCAAGGCGTTGCCCTGATGAGCACGCGCCCGACGACAACCCCCCAGCAGCAGTACGTGTACGAGGAGGCCCGCTAGATGGCACGGCGATACGACACCAATGACGCGACCGACCGCGCCACCGGTCTGCGCGAGGCCGCGTCCGCCGTCCGCCGGGGCGAGCTCGTGGTGCTGCCGACGGACACCGTGTACGGCATCGGCGCGGACGCGTTCACCTCCGAGGCCGTGGCCGACCTCCTGGAGGCCAAGGGCCGGGGCCGCAACATGCCCACGCCCGTGCTCATCGGCTCGCCGAACACCCTGCACGGCCTCGTCACGGACTTCTCCGAGATGGCCTGGGAACTGGTCGACGCCTTCTGGCCGGGCGCGCTGACCCTCGTCGCCAAGCACCAGCCGTCGCTGCAGTGGGACCTCGGCGACACCCGCGGCACGGTCGCCGTGCGTATGCCGCTGCACCCGGTCGCCATCGAGCTGCTGACCGAGGTCGGCCCCATGGCGGTCTCCTCGGCCAACCTGACCGGGCACCCGGCGCCGGAGAACTGCGACGCCGCCGAGGCGATGCTCGGCGACTCCGTCTCCGTCTACCTGGACGGCGGCCAGACGCCCGGCAACGAGCCGTCCTCGATCGTCGACGTCACGGGCAAGGTGCCGGTCCTGCTGCGCGCGGGCGCCCTGTCGGCGGAGGAGCTGCGCAAGGTCGTACCCGACCTCGAGGTGGCGAATTGACGGCCCCTGACGCGGGGCGTGGCATATGGGACGGGGAAGAGACGCGGACCTTCACGGGGCTGCCGCGGGACAGCTTCCGCATCCTCCACGTCAGCACCGGCAACGTGTGCCGCTCGCCGATCACCGAGCGGCTGACCCGGCATGCCCTGGCGGACCGGCTCGGGGACCCGCTGTGGGGCGGTCTGGTCGTCGAGAGCGCCGGGACCTGGGGGCACGAGGGGGCGCCCATGGAGGCCAACGCGGAGGCCGTCCTCGCGGACTTCGGCGCGGACGCCTCCGGCTTCACGGGGCGTGAGCTGCTGGACGAGCACGTCATCCGCGCCGACCTCGTGCTGACGGCCACCCGCGACCACCGGGCCCAGGTCATCTCCATGGGGCACTCCGCCGGTCTGCGCACCTTCACCCTGAAGGAGTTCACCCGCCTGGTCCGCGCCATCGACCCCACCACCCTCCCTCCCCTGGAGGAGGGCATGGTCGTCCGCGCACGCGCCCTGGTCCGTGCCGCCGCCGCTCTACGCGGGTGGCTCCTGGCCCCCACGGCCGAGGCCGACGAGGTCTACGACCCGTACGGGGCCCCTTTGCCGTTCTTCCAGTCGGTGGGTGACGAGATACACCAGGCGTTGGATCCGGTGGTGACGGCGCTGACGGGGGTGCCTGCGCGCGCTTGACGTCGGGCGGATGGGTGGGTGGGCGGACGGAGTCCGGCGCAGCGTCTCGAAGCCGGGAGGCCCGCCAGGGCCGAGCGCCGCGAGAGGCGCGTCCGGGACTGGGTCCCGTACGGGGCCCCTTTGCCGTTCTTCCAGTCGGTGGGTGACGAGATACACCAGGCGTTGGATCCGGTGGTGACGGCCCTCACCGGGGTGCCCGCTCGGGCGTAACAGCGTCGGCAACGCCGGGCGCCCCGGGACCCGCGGGCCTACATTGGTCCTACGTCACCGTCGACGCCCCGGAGTCCATCATGTCGGTCACCCCTGTCCTAGAGGCCGATGTCCTGCGGCAGCAGGACCCCGAGCTGGCCGACATCCTGCTCGGTGAGCTCGATCGGCAGGCGACGACGCTGCAGCTCGTCGCCGCGGAGAACTTCACCTCGCCGGCCGTGCTGGCCGCCCTGGGGTCGCCGCTCGCGAACAAGTACGCGGAGGGCTATCCGGGAGCCAGGTACCACGGCGGCTGCGAGATGGTGGACGTCGCCGAGCGGCTGGCCGTGGAGCGGGCGAAGGCACTGTTCGGGTCCGACCACGCCAACGTCCAGTCGCATTCCGGGTCTTCGGCCGTGCTGGCCGCGTACGCCGCCCTGCTGCGCCCAGGGGACACCGTGCTGGCGATGGGCCTGCACTTCGGTGGGCACCTCACGCACGGGTCGCCCGCGAACTTCTCTGGCCGCTGGTTCGACTTCGTCGGGTACGGGGTCGAGGCGGAGTCCGGGCTCATCGACCACGAGCAGGTGCGGACCCTGGCCCGTACCCGCCGCCCCAAGGCCATCGTGTGCGGGTCGATCTCGTATCCCCGGCACATCGACTACGCGTTCTTCCGCGACGTCGCCGACGAGGTGGGTGCGTATCTCATCGCCGACGCGGCCCATCCGATCGGGCTGGTCGCCGGGGGAGCGGCGCCCAGTCCGGTGCCGTACGCCGACATCGTGTGCGCCACCACCCACAAGGTGCTGCGAGGGCCGCGCGGCGGGATGCTGCTGTGCGGGAGGGAGCTGGCCGAGCGCGTGGACCGGGCGGTGTTCCCGTTCACGCAGGGCGGCGCACAGATGCACACCATCGCCGCGAAGGCCGTCGCGTTCGGGGAGGCGGCAACCCCGGCGTTCACCGCGTACGCCCATCAGGTGGTCGCGAACGCCCGCGTCCTGGCCCAGGGGCTGGCCGAGGAGGGCCTCGCGGTCGTCACCGGCGGCACCGACACCCACCTCCTCACCGTCGATCCCGCGCCACTCGGCGTCGACGGTCGCACCGCCCGCGGACGGCTCGCGGCGGCCGGGATCGTCCTCGACTGCTGCGCGCTGCCGCATGGCGGAGCCATTAATGTCACGGTCGGCGACGCCCGCGGCCTGCGGCTCGGCACGGCCGCGCTGACCACGCAGGGCATGGGCGAGGCGGAGATGGCGCGGCTCGCCGTGCTGTTCGCGGGGATGCTGCGGGACGGCGGAGACGCCAAGCGGACGCGTGAAGAAGTGCGGGACCTGGCCGGAAGATTTCCGCCGTATCCGCGCTGAGGCGGGGTAGACGCACCACCAGGCACAGCATCACGTGCAACCATCGTCGCTACCCGGAAGTCCCCAACCATATGCGCGCATCGCTAGGGTGTGGGGCTGAGATGGCCGGCGAGACCTGTGGGGAAGCCCGTGCGTGAATACCTCCTGACGCTCTGCATCACGGCCGCGGTGACGTACCTGCTGACAGGGCCGGTGCGGAAATTCGCGATCGTGGCCGGAGCCATGCCGGAGATCCGTGCGCGCGACGTCCACCGAGAGCCGACGCCCCGCCTCGGCGGTATCGCGATGTTCTTCGGACTGTGCGCCGGTCTGCTGGTCGCCGACCACCTGACCAACCTCAGCGAGGTCTTCGCCGAGTCCAACGAGCCGCGCGCGCTGCTCTCGGGGGCCGCGCTGATCTGGCTCATCGGCGTCCTGGACGACAAGTTCGAGATCGACGCCCTGATCAAGCTCGGCGGCCAGATGATCGCCGCGGGCGTGATGGTCATGCAGGGTCTGACGATCCTGTGGCTGCCCATTCCGGGTGTCGGCATCGTCGCCCTTACCCAGTGGCAGGGCACCCTGCTCACGGTCGCCCTGGTCGTCATCACCATCAACGCGGTCAACTTCGTCGACGGCCTCGACGGTCTCGCGGCCGGCATGGTGTGCATCGCCTCCGCCGCGTTCTTCATGTACGCCTACCGCCTCTGGTACAGCTACGGCATCGAGGCCGCGGCCCCCGCCACACTGTTCGCGGCCGTGCTGATGGGCATGTGCCTGGGCTTTCTGCCGCACAACATGCATCCCGCGCGGATCTTCATGGGCGACTCCGGCTCGATGATGATCGGCCTGGTGCTGGCGGCCGGCGCGATCTCCATCACGGGGCAGGTCGACCCGGACGTGATGAACCTGTACGGCTCGGAGCGCAGCACGGTCTACTCGATGGTCCCGGTCTACATCCCGCTGCTGATGCCGCTGACCATCATCGCGATCCCGGCGGCCGACCTGATCCTCGCGATCGTGCGGCGCACCTGGCGCGGTCAGTCGCCGTTCGCCGCGGACAGGGGGCATCTGCACCACCGGCTCCTGGAGGTCGGACACTCGCACAGCCGGGCCGTGATGATCATGTACTTCTGGTCGGCGGTCATCGCCTTCGGTGCCCTCGCGTACACCGTGAACGCGGCGTCCATGTGGATCGTCCTCGCCATCGCCATGCTCAGCGGAGTCGGCCTCTTCCTCCTCCTGCTGCCCCGCTTCACCCCCCGTGCCCCGCGCTGGGCACAGCGCTTCGTCCCGCCCCGCTACCGTCGCCGCGCGGTGCCGGCCGTCGCCGTGGAGCCCGTCGCCGACTGGACGCCGTCCCTCAACGGCGCGACGGCGATCGGCGACCGTGGCCACGAAGCGGAACGCAGCCCGGCGGGCGCGCGCCGCTGAACGAGGCCGTCCGCCAGGGCCCTCGTCACCTTGCTTCAGGAACCGGCCGGAGGCCGTGTGCGGTGCGCCGCACACGGCCTCCGGCCGTCCGTCGTGCGGACGCAGGGACGGGCGTCGCGCTGACGGCAAGGTAAGAATCTGACTAACACTTTGCCGATGCCATGCAAGAGCCTGACCGTGCAAACCCGCCTTATACCAGACAAGTCGGCGCTGATTCTGCACAGACGGGCGGCTTCACTCTCATGTGTGACGCCTGGCACAGCATTCAGGTAAAGACCTCATCAAATAGTTTGTGATACGGTTCACGAGAACCCGGGACAGAGCCCAAGGACCGCAGTGCGACGGTCCATTGGCGCGAGGTTTCCGCTCGCCCCCGGGGTCTACGCTCGTCCATGACGACACCCTGCCCCCTTAGCAAGCGGAGTTGCCGCCATGCCGTCCAATGACGTCCGGACCCTCCTTCAGGCCGCCGTACCCACGGCAGCCGTCGGCGCGATCGCCGCTGTCATCAGCGGTGTGGTCGTCGGAGGCAAGGGGGCTGTCGGCGCCTTGGTCGCGGCGGTGATCACGATCCTCTTCATGGGAATCGGGCTCTACGTTCTGCAGCGCACTGCCAAATCGCTTCCTCATCTGTTCCAGATGATGGGGCTGATGCTTTACGCGGCACAGATTCTGCTGTTGTTCATCTTTCTGTCCGCGTTCAAGAACACCACTCTGTTCCACCCCAGGGCCTTCGCGTTCACGCTCGTCGCCACCACACTCGTGTGGATCGCCGCACAGACGCGCGCGCACATGAAGGCCAAGATCCTCTACGTCGAACCCGATGCGTCGACGGGCGGCAAGCCCGAAAAATCGGGGCACTCGTCGTGAGGAGTAGGGCCGGGATAAGGGCGTGTGCGAACTCCTGCTATCGTCCGGTGCCAACTGCGGCATCGCGGGCGCGGGCATCTGAGCTGACGCCTGCTCAATCGCGAGGCTTGATGCCCCCCAGCCGCCCCCACATCCGTAACACCAGTCCAGTGCCGACCCGCGGCTGCGCGCCGCGCCGACACAACGAGGTTGCCGTACCCATGCGTCACGCCGAAGGAGCCCGTGGTGAGTGCTGACCGGACCCAGCTCGCCTTTGACTGGAGCTGTCGGATCATGTCCGACAACGGCTGTGGCTTCCCGGCTCCGGGCCTGCACTCGTTCCTCTTCAAGCCGATCGCCACGGTCGGCGGGTTCGAGTTCAACAAGGTGATGCTGCTCGCGCTGATCACCACCCTCCTGGTGATCACCTTCTTCACCCTCGCCTTCGGCAAGGCGAAGGTGGTCCCGGGCAAGCTGCAGATGATCGGCGAGGCGGGGTACGACTTCGTACGCCGCGGAATCGTCTACGAGACCATCGGCAAGAAGGACGGGGAGAAGTTCGTCCCCTTCATGGTCTCGCTGTTCTTCTTCATCTGGATCATGAACATCTGGTCCGTGATCCCGCTGGCACAGTTCCCGGTGTCCTCGGTCATCGCCTACCCGATGGTGCTGGCCGCCATCGTCTACGTGGTGTGGGTCTCGCTGACCTTCAAGAAGCACGGTTTCGTCGGCTTCTTCAAGAACGTCACAGGCTACGACAAGTCGCTCGGCCCGGTCCTGCCGCTGGTCATGGTCATCGAGTTCTTCTCGAACCTGCTTGTCCGTCCCTTCACGCACGCGGTGCGACTGTTCGCCAACATGTTCGCCGGTCACCTGATGCTGGTCATGTTCACGGTCGCCTCCTGGTACCTGCTCAACAGCTGGATGGTTCCGGCCGCCGGTGTGTCCTTCGTGATGGCCGTGGCCATGGTCGGCTTCGAGCTCTTCGTCCAGGCCGTCCAGGCATACGTGTTCGTGCTGCTGGCCTGCACCTACGTTCAGGGCGCTCTCGCAGAGCACCACTGAGCCGTAACCACCTCCAGCCCCAGAACGTCCGGTGGCCAACCCCCACCGGTCCTGAAAGAGAAGGAAGAATCAGCATGGCTGCCCTTGAGACCCTCGCCGCTGTCGAAGGCAACATCGGTTCCATCGGCTACGGCCTCGCCGCCATCGGCCCCGGCGTCGGCGTCGGCATCATCTTCGGCAACGGCACCCAGGCGCTGGCCCGCCAGCCCGAAGCGGCCGGCCTGATCCGTGCCAACCAGATCCTCGGTTTCGCGTTCTGTGAGGCGCTCGCCCTCATCGGCATCGTCATGCCGTTCGTCTACTAGACCGACGCATCGACGATCGAAACCTTTCAAGGAAAGGCACTGATGTGATCGCCAACCTGGTACAGCTGGCGGCCGAGGAAGAGCAGAACCCGCTCATCCCGCCGGGCCCCGAGCTGCTCGTGGGCGCCATCGCCTTCGCCATCGTGTTCTTCTTCTTCTGGAAGAAGCTTCTCCCGAACATCAACAAGGTTCTGGAAGAGCGCCGTGACGCGATCGAGGGCGGTATCGAAGAGGCCGAGGCCATGAAGGTCGAAGCCCAGAGCGTGCTCGAGCAGTACAAGGCTCAGCTCGCCGAGGCCCGGCACGAGGCCGCGCGTCTGCGCCAGGAGGCGCAGGAGCAGGGCGCCACGCTCATCGCCGAGATGCGCGCAGAGGGCCAGCGGCAGCGCGAGGAGATCATCGCCGCCGGTCACTCGCAGCTCGTGGTCGACCGCAAGGCCGCCGCTTCGGCGCTGCGTCAGGACGTGGGCAAGCTTGCCACCGACCTGGCCGGCAAGCTCGTCGGTGAGTCCCTGGAGGACCACGCCCGGCAGAGCCGTGTGATCGACCGCTTCCTCGACGACCTCGAGGAGAAGGCCGAGGCCACGCGATGAACGGAGCGAGCCGCGAGGCCCTGGCAGCCGCACGGACGCGTCTCGACGCGCTGACGGACTCCACGTCCGTGGACGCGGCGGGCCTCGCCGACGAGCTGGCCGCCGTCACCGCGCTGCTCGACCGCGAGGTGTCGCTGCGTCGGGTCCTCACCGACCCGGCGCAGTCCGGCGAGGCCAAGGCCGAACTGGCCGGCCGCATCCTCGGCGGTCAGGTCGGCACGACCACCGCCGACCTGGTGTCCGGTCTGGTGCGTTCCCGCTGGTCGCAGCCCCGCGACCTGGTGGACGCGCTGGAGCAGCTGGCCGCCGTCGCCGACCTCACCGCCGCGCAGCGGTCGGGCACGCTCGACGACGTCGAGGACGAGCTGTTCCGGTTCGGCCGGATCGTCGCCTCGAACACCGAGCTGCGGTCCGCCCTGACCGACCGTGCCGCCGGTGCCTCGGCCAAGGGCGAGCTGCTGCGCAGCCTGCTCGGCGGCCGCGCCAAGGCCACCACCGAGCGTCTGGTGACGCGCCTCGTGACCGCGCCGCGTGGACGTAGCCTGGAAGCGGGACTCGAGTCCCTGTCCAAGCTCGCCGCCCAGCGCCGGGACCGCGTGGTCGCCGTCGTCACGTCGGCGGTCCCGCTGAGCGACCCGCAGAAGCGACGCCTCGGCGCCGCCCTCGCGAAGCTCTACGGCCGTGCCATGCACCTCAACCTCGACGTGGACCCCGAGGTTCTCGGCGGAATCCGGGTCCAGGTCGGCGACGAGATCATCAACGGCTCGATCGCGGACCGACTCGAGGACGCCGGCCGCCGCCTGGCGAGCTAGCACAAACTTCATAGCAGTACGTACGTATGTCTGCGGCCCGGTTGGGCCGTGCAGAGGATTCACCTCGTTCAGGGGGGAGTCCCCATCCCCCCAAGTGAAACTTCGGGCCCAACAAGGAGAGCAGGGAACCCAGATGGCGGAGCTCACGATCCGGCCGGAGGAGATCCGGGACGCGCTGGAGAACTTCGTCCAGTCGTACAAGCCGGACGCGGCCTCGCGCGAGGAGGTCGGTACGGTCACCCTTGCCGGCGACGGTATCGCGAAGGTCGAGGGTCTTCCCTCGGCCATGGCCAACGAACTGCTGAAGTTCGAGGACGGCACCCTCGGCCTCGCGCTCAACCTGGAAGAGCGCGAGATCGGCGCCATCGTCCTCGGTGAGTTCAGCGGCATCGAGGAGGGCCAGCCGGTCACCCGTACCGGCGAGGTCCTGTCGGTCGCCGTGGGCGAGGGCTACCTCGGCCGCGTCGTCGACCCGCTCGGCAACCCGATCGACGGCCTCGGCGAGATCGAGACGTCCGGCCGCCGTGCCCTGGAGCTGCAGGCTCCCGGCGTCATGGCCCGTAAGTCGGTGCACGAGCCGATGGAGACCGGCTACAAGGCCGTCGACGCGATGACCCCGGTCGGCCGCGGCCAGCGTCAGCTGATCATCGGTGACCGCCAGACCGGCAAGACCGCCCTGGCGGTCGACACGATCATCAACCAGCGCGACAACTGGCGCTCCGGTGACGTGAACAAGCAGGTCCGCTGCGTCTACGTCGCCATCGGTCAGAAGGGCTCGACCATCGCCTCCGTGCGTGGCGCCCTCGAAGAGGCCGGCGCGCTGGAGTACACGACCATCGTCGCCGCCCCGGCGTCCGACCCGGCCGGCTTCAAGTACCTTGCGCCGTACACCGGTTCGGCCATCGGTCAGCAGTGGATGTACGAGGGCAAGCACGTCCTCATCATCTTCGACGACCTCTCGAAGCAGGCCGACGCCTACCGCGCCGTGTCCCTGCTGCTGCGACGCCCGCCGGGCCGCGAGGCCTACCCGGGTGACGTCTTCTACCTGCACTCCCGTCTGCTGGAGCGCTGCGCGAAGCTGTCCGACGAACTGGGCGCGGGCTCGATGACCGGTCTGCCGATCGTCGAGACGAAGGCCAACGACGTCTCGGCGTTCATCCCGACCAACGTCATCTCCATCACCGACGGCCAGTGCTTCCTGGAGTCGGACCTCTTCAACGCCGGTCAGCGCCCCGCGCTGAACGTCGGTATCTCCGTCTCCCGAGTCGGTGGTTCCGCGCAGCACAAGGCGATGAAGCAGGTCTCCGGCCGCCTCCGCCTCGACCTCGCCCAGTACCGTGAGCTGGAGGCGTTCGCCGCCTTCGGTTCCGACCTGGACGCCGCGTCGAAGTCGCAGCTGGAGCGCGGTCAGCGGCTGGTCGAGCTGCTCAAGCAGCCGCAGTACCAGCCGATGCCGACCGAGGACCAGGTCGTCTCCGTGTGGGCCGGTACCACCGGCAAGATGGACGACGTACCGGTCTCCGACGTCCGCCGCTTCGAGAAGGAGCTGCTGGAGTACCTGCACCGCAAGGAGCAGGGCCTCATGACCTCCATCAAGGAGGGCGGCAAGATGTCGGACGACACCCTCACCGCTGTTGCCGACGCGATCGCCGAGTTCAAGAAGCAGTTCGAGACCTCGGACGGCAAGCTTCTCGGCGAGGACGCCCCGGCCGCGGCCAAGTGACGTAAGGAAGGGACCTGACTCATGGGAGCCCAGCTCCGGGTCTACAAGCGTCGCATCCGATCCGTCACCGCGACCAAGAAGATCACCAAGGCGATGGAGATGATCGCCGCCTCGCGCGTCGTCAAGGCGCAGCGCAAGGTGGCGGCCTCCACGCCGTACGCGACCGAGCTCACCCGCGCGGTCACGGCGGTCGGTACCGGTTCGAACACCAAGCACCCGCTGACCACGGAGGCGGAGACGGCGACCCGTTCCGCGGTGCTGCTCCTCACGAGCGACCGCGGACTGGCCGGCGCCTTCAACTCCAACGCCATCAAGGTCGCCGAGCAGCTGACGGCGCGCCTTGAGGCGGAGGGCAAGGAGGTCGACACGTACATCGTCGGCCGCCGCGGTCTGGCCCACTACAACTTCCGCGACCGCAAGGTCGTGGAGTCGTGGTCGGGCTTCACCGACGAGCCCAGCTACGCGGACGCGAAGAAGGTCGCGGGTCCGCTGATCGAGGCCATCGAGAAGGAGACGGCGGACGGCGGCGTGGACGAACTCCACATCGTCTTCACCGAGTTCGTCTCGATGATGACGCAGACGGCGCTCGACGACCGTCTGCTGCCGCTCAGCCTCGACGAGGTGGCCAAGGAGTCGGCGCCGAAGGGCGAGATCCTTCCGCTGTACGACTTCGAGCCGTCGGCGGAGGACGTCCTCGACGCCCTGCTGCCGCGCTACGTCGAGAGCCGTATCTACAACGCGCTGCTCCAGTCGGCTGCCTCCAAGCACGCCGCCACGCGCCGCGCGATGAAGTCGGCGACCGACAACGCGGGAGACTTGATCAACACGCTCTCCCGCCTTGCCAACGCGGCCCGCCAGGCCGAAATCACCCAGGAAATCAGCGAGATCGTCGGTGGCTCCGCAGCCCTGGCCGACGCGACCGCGGGGAGTGACAGGTAATGACGACGACAGTTGAGACGGCCGTTGCCACGGGCCGCGTCGCCCGGGTCATCGGCCCGGTCGTCGACGTGGAATTCCCCGTCGACGCCATGCCGGAGATCTACAACGCCCTTCACGTCGAGATCTCCGACCCGGCCGAGGCCGGCAAGAAGAAGACGCTGACCCTGGAGGTCGCCCAGCACCTGGGTGACGGCCTGGTCCGCACGATCTCGATGCAGCCCACCGACGGTCTGGTCCGCCAGGCCGCCGTCACCGACACCGGCACGGGCATCTCCGTCCCGGTCGGCGACTTCACCAAGGGCAAGGTGTTCAACACCCTCGGTGAGGTGCTGAACGTCGACGAGCAGTACGAGGGCGAGCGCTGGACCATCCACCGCAAGGCCCCCAACTTCGACGAGCTCGAGTCGAAGACCGAGATGTTCGAGACCGGCGTCAAGGTCATCGACCTTCTCACCCCGTACGTCAAGGGTGGAAAGATCGGCCTGTTCGGCGGTGCCGGCGTCGGCAAGACGGTGCTCATCCAGGAGATGATCTACCGCGTCGCCAACAACCACGACGGTGTCTCCGTGTTCGCCGGTGTCGGTGAGCGCACCCGTGAGGGCAACGACCTCATCGAGGAGATGGCGGAGTCGGGCGTCATCGACAAGACCGCCCTGGTCTTCGGCCAGATGGACGAGCCCCCGGGCACCCGTCTGCGCGTGGCCCTGGCCGGTCTGACCATGGCGGAGTACTTCCGCGATGTGCAGAAGCAGGACGTGCTGTTCTTCATCGACAACATCTTCCGCTTCACCCAGGCCGGTTCCGAGGTCTCGACCCTGCTCGGCCGTATGCCCTCCGCGGTGGGTTACCAGCCGAACCTGGCCGACGAGATGGGTCTCCTCCAGGAGCGCATCACCTCGACCCGTGGTCACTCGATCACCTCGATGCAGGCGATCTACGTCCCCGCGGACGACCTGACCGACCCGGCCCCGGCCACCACCTTCGCCCACCTCGACGCGACGACGGTTCTCTCCCGTCCGATCTCCGAGAAGGGCATCTACCCGGCCGTGGACCCGCTGGACTCCACGTCCCGCATCCTGGACCCGCGCTACATCGCGGCGGACCACTACAACACCGCCATGCGCGTCAAGACGGTGCTGCAGAAGTACAAGGACCTCCAGGACATCATCGCGATCCTCGGTATCGACGAGCTGGGCGAGGAGGACAAGCTCACCGTCCACCGTGCCCGTCGCGTGGAGCGCTTCCTGTCCCAGAACACCCACGTCGCCAAGCAGTTCACCGGCGTCGACGGGTCGGACGTCCCGCTGGAGGAGTCGATCACCGCGTTCAACGCGATCATCGACGGCGAGTACGACCACTTCCCCGAGCAGGCGTTCTTCCTGTGCGGTGGTATCGAGGACCTGAAGAAGAACGCGAAGGAGCTCGGCGTCTCCTGACGCCCGGCGACTCGTGAACAGTGGGGGGCGAGGCCACACCTCATGGGGTGCGTCCCGCCCCTCTCTGCACTCCCTCTAGAATTGAACCCAACACCCGGCCGAGGCGCCGGGTGGTGACCCGAGGAGCCACCTTGGCTGCTGAGCTGCACGTCGCGCTGGTCGCGGCCGACCGAGAGGTCTGGTCGGGCCAGGCCACCCTGGTCGTCGCCCGTACCACGTCCGGCGACATCGGCGTCATGCCCGGTCACCAGCCGCTGCTCGGTGTGCTGGAGTCGGGCCCGGTGACCATCCGTACGAGTGACGGCGGCACGGTCGTCGTCGCTGTGCACGGCGGTTTCATCTCGTTCGCGGACGACAAGCTGTCCCTGCTGGCCGAGGTCGCCGAGCTGGCCGACGAGATCGACGTCCAGGGCGCGGAGCGGGAGCTGGAGCGCGCGAAGGCGGAGGGTGACGCCGCCGCCGAGCGCCGCGCGGATGTACGACTGCGTACGGCGGGTGCGCGCTGAGCGCGGACGCCGTGTGATGCTGTACCTCAGCCGCGGCTGGGTCTGGATGTCTTCATCCTGATCCGGCCGCGGCTGAGGCGAATGTGGGTGTTTTTTACGTTCCATTACCTAGCAGTTGCATTACCTAGGAGACGAGGAGGTCGGTGTCGATGGTCCTCGCTCTGACTGTGTGCGGGTCGGTGATCGCGCTCGTGGTGGTGGGGCTCTTCGTCTTCGGACTGCGCCGGCGCCTGATCCAGCGTTCCGGCGGCACCTTCGACTGCAGCCTCCGCTGGGAGGCTCCGGAGAAACCCGGCAGCGACGAGAACGGCAAGGGCTGGGGCTACGGAGTCGCCCGCTACAACGGCGACCGCATCGAGTGGTACCGCGTCTTCTCGTACTCCATCCGCCCCCGCCGTGTCCTGGAGCGCTCGGCGATCGAGGTGGCCGGGCGCCGCACCCCCGAGGGCGAGGAGGAGCTGGCCCTCCTCTCCGACGCGGTGATCCTCGCGTGTCTGCACCGCGGGACCCGTCTCGAACTGGCGATGAGCGAGGACGCGCTCACCGGTTTCCTCGCGTGGCTGGAGGCAGCCCCGCCCGGGCAGCGAGTGAACGTCGCCTGATTGCTGATTCGCGTCAGTGCGAATTGCTCGGCGTGTCGGGGTGTGAGGCGAGGGGTAGGCGGTTGGGTCCCGGCTGCCGATCAGCCGGCGCCGCGAACGGCACCGGCTGATCGGGATCCAATTTCTCCGCCGGGGGTGCCCATCGCGGTATGCCGGCGCAATCACCCATGCCTCTGCAGAAAGGCGCAGGTAGTCCGACTCCCGCTCCCCCCGGTGAGAATGGGCGGCCCACCGGTCGGATCCATTCCAGTAACCCACGCTCGCCCCGGCGGTCGCGAGTGTTCTTGCATATGTCACTCGAATGGTCCACCACTGGCCCGCTTCCCGTTGCTGAGGCGTACCGGTTCCCTCAGCGCGAGCCGTGCGACTGTGTGCCGATGCAAAGTGCCAAGTGATCGCCGCAGTAGACGAGTTGAAGTCGGGGACGTGGCCGCCGACGGCCCACCGCAACGCTGGGCCACATCGCGTACTCCTTCACCCGTCCGGATCGCACTGGGTGCCGAGGGGCGAAGCTCCCGATCAGGTTGAACCACAACGACCGAAGGGAGAGCCAGTGCTGACCTTGGAGAACGCTCGGACCTTGGCCGTGGCCGCGCTGCTGGGCGCAGCCGTGTCGGGTATCGCCGCACCGGCCACCGCCGCGTCCTCGCCCGCACTCCAGGCGGGAGCGGTGCCGTGCGGGGACGTCGCCGAGTTGATCAAGCAGATCAATGAGGCGAACACAAGGGGGCGGGGAAGCATAGTGCTGTCGTCGGGATGCACATACGCGCTCACTGCTCCGGCCGTGCCGGGTGGCGCCAACGGGCCTGCCGACCATCACCGGCCACCTCACCATCACTGGTGATCGAGCGACCATCACCCGTCAGTCACCCACGCCGTTCCGGATAGCCGAAGTCGCTCCGCAGGGATACCTCACCCTCCAAAGGATCACCATGTCGGGCGGCAGCGCGACCGCGAATCCCGCCACGGCCGGCGGCGGCATCCTCACCGAAGGGACGCTCCTCCTGGTCGCGAGCCGGATCAGCGGCAACACCGCTGCCGTCCGCGGCGGCGGGATCGCGGTCGCGTCCGGTGCGACGGCGCGTCTCGCCGGCAGCACCGTGACGGACAACAGTGCCGGTGACGGTGGAGGCGTTCATGCGGATGCTTCCGCCCGGCTGAATGTGACCGGAGGCTCCATCCAGAGCAACGAGGCGACGTTCCTCGGTGGAGGGCCGGCCACCTTCGGCACCACGGTCCTCGACGGCGCAGCAGTCACGGACAACAGAACCGAGAACTTCGAAGGCGGCGGCATCTACACGGCGCTCGGTCCGCTCACCCTGAACGGCGGCTTCGTGACGGAGAACGAGGCCGCCTCGTACGGCGGAGGCATCGCCAACCTCGGAAGCACCCTGCGACTGCTGAGCACCACCGTGAACGACAACGTCAGCGGCCTCGACGGCGGCGGCCTGTACCACCAGGCAGGCACGTCCGTCCTGCTCGGCGGCAGGGCCTCCAGCAATGTCGCAGGCGGCCAGGGCGGTGGGATCTTCCGCGTCGGCGGCTCGGTCGCCCTGACCGGAACGCCCGTCGTCAACAACACGCCGGACAACTGCGCACCGCCCGGAGCCGTCCCCGGCTGCACCTCGTAACGGCCGGCCGGCCGGGCCCAGGATGCCTGGAGCTTGGCCGGCCAGGTTCGGCAGAAGAAGGGATGAGGAGAAGGGATGAGCAGACAGGCAAGGATGGAATTACTCCTTTCGGGTGATATGGCGGACGGTGTCTTGTCACTCGATTGGATGCGTGGGTCACTAAGAGTGTGAACCGGCGGGCTGCCCATCCCCGAGCCGGGGGAACGTTCGAACAGGCAGCGCTTGCCGGTTTTTCCTTGCCCAGGGGAGACGGCGGAGATTGCCGTCCGCCCGGCCGGGCGGGCGGGGGTGCCTGTGCCGGTTCGTTCACCCGGGCGCGGACGCACTGTTGATCAGTGCTCGCCGCATCGGAAGGAGTCGGGCAGAGGTCGACGTGCGTCCTGTCGGCGGCGGACCCACTCCTGATGACGTGTCAGTCGATGGCTGGCCATTCCTGCCGGTTCCTCGCATGTCCCCATCAACCAGCGAGGAGCTTCCTCATGCCGATCTCTCCGAATCAGGGTTCCACCGGGGGCGGGACCCTGGTGACCATCACCGGCACCAACCTGTCCAACACCAGCGCGGTGAAGTTCGGTGGCAAGCCCGCCACGAGCGTCACCAACGTCTCCCCGACGCAGGTCACCGCCGTCTCCCCCTCGGGGACCGGCACGGTCGGCGTCACGGTGACCACCCCGGGCGGGACCAGCAACCCGCTGTCGTACTTCTACGTCGGCGCCCCGTTCAAGTCGTCCCTGAGCGCCGGCTCCGGGCCGCTGGCCGGCGGCAACACCGTCACCGTCAACGGCACCGGCCTGTCGACGGCCACCAGTGTGTCCTTCGGCGCGAACAGCGCCACCCCGACCGTGCTCAGTGACAGCTCTCTCAGTGTCACCGTGCCCGCGGGCGCGGCGGCCGGTTCGGTGTCGGTGAGCGTCACCACCGCGGGCGGCACCAACAACGGCATCAGCTACACCTACGTCGACGCCCCCACGATCGGGACCATCGTCCCGGACGAGGGTTCGACCTCCGGTGGGACGGCCGTGACCATCACCGGAACCAACCTGAGCAGCACGGACTCGGTCACCTTCGACGGCGTCACGGCGCCGTTCGCGGTGATCAACGCGACCACGCTGTCCGCGGTCACTCCGCCCGGGACCGCGGGAGCGGTCGACGTGGTCGTGACCAACCCCGCGGGATCGGCCACCGAGGTCGGCGGCTTCACCTACGTCGCCGGCCCCGGTATCTGACCGGTCCTCGCGCCTCCGCAACAGGGAGGCGATGAACCCCCGTCCGGGCGGCAGTCCCCCCTCCGCCCGGACGGGCTCGACCACGCGGCCACGCCGCGACGTGGCCGCGTCTTCAACCCCAGTCCTGCGCGAAGGAGTACAGCCATGCCTCCCCCTGTGGTCTCTTCGGTCAGTCCCAACCAGGGATCGACCTCGGGTGGTACGACGGTCACCGTGACCGGATCCAATTTCACGGGAGCGACAATCGTCCGGTTCGGAGCCAAACCGGCCACGTCGTACACCGTCGACAGCCCTACCCAGATCACGGCGGTGACTCCCTCGGGCATCGGCACCGTGAACGTCACCGTCAGTACGACCCAGGGCACGAGCGTCCAGGTGGTGCTGTTCACCTATGTCACGGCTCCCTCCCTCTCGGGTCTGTCGCCGAATCAGGGCCCGGTGTCCGGGGGGACGACGGTGACGCTGACCGGCGCGAATCTCTCCGGTGCGACGGCGGTGCAGTTCGGCGGGGTGGCCGCGGCGTCGTTCACCGTCAACAGCAGTACGCAGATCACCGCGGTGGCTCCCACCCGTGCGGCCGGCGCCGCGGCGGTCACGGTGACCACCCCCGGCGGCACCAGCAACGCCCTCACCTTCACCTACATCGCCGCTCCCTCGGTCACCGGCGTGTCGCCGAATCAGGGCCCGGTGTCCGGGGGGACGACGGTGACGCTCACGGGCGCGAACTTCTCCGGTGCGACGGCGGTGCAGTTCGGCGGCGTGGCGGCGTCGTCGTTCACCGTCGACAGCAGTACGCAGATCACCGCGGTGGCTCCCGCCCATGCGGTCGGCGCCGTGGCGGTCACGGTGACCACACCCGGCGGCACAAGCAACCCCGCCGGCTACGTCTATCTCGACGCCCCCGTGCTGGTCTCCCTTGTGCCTGACCTGGGGCCGACGGACGGCGGTACGGTCGTCACGCTGACCGGCAGTGATCTCGCGGCCACCACCACCGTCCAGTTCGGCGCCGTCTCCGCGTCGTTCACCGTGGCCTCCCCGACACAGATCACCACCGTCGTTCCGACAGGTCCCGCCGGGCCGGTTACCGTCACGGTGACCACACCCGCCGGAACCAGCAACGGCTTGACGTACACGCGGATCGCCGCGCCCGGCATCTGATGCACCGGGAGTGCGAGATGACGTCCTTCCACGCCGCGGTCGTCCACGCCGATCAGTCCGTCACCTACTACGGCACCGTGGACACGCGCCACCTGCGGGCCGTGCGCGCCATGGCCGCTCTGCCCTCCACGCCCCACCGCGTCGTCGAGCATCCGCGCCGTCCCGGCTCGGTGTTCGTCCTTCGCGCGGACGGCGACCTGGACTGGTACCAGCCCGTCGACACCGCCTCACCCTCGGTACGCCCCCGGGCCACGGCATCGCCTGCGGGCACGGTGTGGATCGATGCCGCGATCCGGTTCGGTGACGGAGTGATCGGCGGCCCGATGGACACACCCCGCAATCCGCCCCGGGTGGTGCACCACACCACCGAGTCCCCGGCCGGAGGGAAGTACCTGGAGGCGGTGGCCTCGTACCTGATCGAAGTCGCCGCTGAACCGCACCTCGTCTACTGCCCGGTCACCGACCGCGTCGGGCAGTTCGGCCCCTTGCACCACTCGGCCCGCGCCCTGCGCAACGACGGTTCTCGCCGCACGAACCGCGAGGGCCGGGTCTGTGTACAGATCGAGGTCCTGGGTCGCGCCTCCAGGCCGTGGACCGACGGCTGGGACCCTCGGGAGAAGCCGGGATGGCAGGGGATCCTCGCCGCCATCCGCTCCTGGGGAGTGCCGGACGACTGGCCGATGGGCTCTCCCGTGCCGCACCCCGGAGGCTCGGCGCCCCGGACCCGTTCCGTGTGGCAGTCCGAGGGCGGACACTTCGGCCACTGTCACGTACCCGGCAACGACCACGGTGATCCGGGAGCGATCGACACCGCGAAGGTTCTGTCCGTACCGCGGACCGGCCCTCAGGGCGGGGCCCGGCCGGGAGTGAGCCTCGCTCGGGTCCTGGCGGCCGCCAGGAAGGACCCCCCGGCGCCCGACGGTCACCGCACGTACCCGGGGGACGTCCGCCTGGTGGAGGAGGCGCTCGCCGCAGAAGGGCTGCTGGATCGTGGGTATGTGGACGGCTCGTTCGGGACCAGGACCCTCGTGGCCTACGCCGCCTGGCAACGCAGCGAAGCAGGCGGCTCCTATCGTGGCGGTGACGCCGACGGGGTACCGGGCCGGGACTCCCTGACCCGGCTCGGCGACAGACACGGCTTCACCGTTACCGGATGACCGGGAAACGACCGAATCGATGGCGCGTAGTGACCGAGTGATGACCTCGCACGACCGGCGCTCATGGCTGAGCCGGCGATGAGCGAGGACGCGCCGACCGGTTTCCCCGCGGGGCTGCAGGCAGCCCCGCCCGGTCAGCGCGTCAACGTCGCCCGATCTCGCTGTTCCCGGTTACTTCAGCCCGTTGCTGATCGCGGTCACCAGCTCTCCGCTGCTCGTGTCGCCGCTGAACTCCCAGAAGAACGCGCCGCCGAGGCCCTGGTTCTTGGCCCAGGTCATCTTCGTGCCGATCGTGGCTGGGGTGTCGTAGCTCCACCAGTTGGTGCCGCAGTGGGCGTACGCCGTGCCCGCGACGGTGCCGGTGGCCGGGCAGGAGTTCTTGAGCACCTTGTAGTCCTCGATGCCCGCCTCGTACGTGCCGGTGGCCGCGCCGGTCGCCGTGCCGCCGGGGGCGGACTGGGTGACGCCGGTCCAGCCGCGGCCGTAGAAGCCGATGCCGAGCAGGAGCTTCGAGGACGGGACGCCCTTCGACTTCAGCTTGGCGATCGCGTCGGCCGAGTTGAAGCCTGCCGTCGGGATGCCGGAGTACGAGGTCAGCGGGGAGTGCGGGGCGGTCGGGCCGGTGTTCGCCCAGGCGCCGAAGTAGTCGTACGTCATCACGTTGTACCAGTTGAGCGAGGCCGCGGCGCCGCCGTAGTCGGCCGCGTCGATCTTGCCGCCGGAGGAGCCGTCAGCGGTGATGGCGGCGGTGACCAGGTAGTTCGAACCGAACTCGGTGCGCAGCGCCGACATCAGGTTCTTGAAGGCGGCGGGGCCCGAGGTGTCGCAGGTCAGACCGCAGGCGTTCGGGTACTCCCAGTCGATGTCGATGCCGTCGAAGACGTCGGCCCAGCGCGGGTCCTCCACGACGGCCTTGCAGGACTTGGCGAAGGCGGCCGGGTTCTGCGCGGCCTGGCCGAAGCCGCCGGAGTAGGTCCAGCCGCCGAAGGAGTACAGCACCTTGATGTGCGGGTACTTGGCCTTGAGCTGGCGGAGCTGGTTGAAGTTGCCGCGCAGCGGCTGGTCCCAGGTGTCGGCGACGCCGCTGACGGACTGGTCGGCGGTGTACGCCTTGTCGGTCGCCGCGTAGGCGTCGTCCAGCACGCACTGGCCGTTCTTGACGTTGCCGAAGGCGTAGTTGATGTGCGTGATCTTCGCGGCGGAGCCCGAGGACACCAGGTTCTTCACGTGGTAGTTGCGGCCGTAGACGCCCCACTCGGTGAAGTAGCCGAGGTTGACCTTCGAGCCGGGGTTCGGGTTCGTACCGCCCGTGGTCCGTATGGCGGCCGCGCCGCTCACCGGTCCGGTCTGGTCGGCGGTGTCGCGGGCCTGGACGGTGTACGAGTAGTCGGTGCCGGCGGTCAGGCCGGTATCCGTGTAGGTCGTGCCGGTGACGGTGGCGACCTTGGTGCCGCCGCGCAGGACGTCGTAGTCCTTGATCCCCTTGTCGTCGGTGGCGGCGCTCCAGCTCAGCTTCACCGAGGTGCTGGTGACGTCCGAGGTGGTCGGGGTGCCGGGGGCGGAGGGTGCCGCGTCACCGGGGACGCTGGGGCCGCCGTCACAACTTCCGCCGTTGAGCCTGCAGTTGGCCGGGGAGCCTGAGCCGCTCCCGTTGAAACCGAAGGAGACGGAGGCGCCCGGTGCGAGGGTGCCGTTCCAGGACTTGTTCTTGGCGGTCCAGTGCGTGCCGGACGAGGTGACGTCCGCGTCCCAGGCGGAGGTGACGGACGTGCCGGACGGGAAGTCCCACTCGACGGTCCAGGAACTGATCGTGGTCGTCCCGGTGTTCTTGACGGTCCACTTGCCTTCGAAGCCGGAGCCCCAGTCCTGGGGCTTGGCGTAGGTGGCGGTCGCTTCCGTGGCCGCTTGCGCGGGGGTGGCGAGCCCGACCAGCCCGGCGAGGGGGAGGAGAAGGGTGGCGAGACCCGCTATGGCTCTGTGCCTGAAGCGCATGTGCGCCTCCTTGTGGGGTGTCGTGAGCATGAGCATGACGTGGCGCAGTGCGGCCGAGAATAGAAAGGTCTGGACCATAGGTCAATGGGTCTGGACCAGTGAGCTCATGCGGGGCACCCCCCGGCGATCAGAACAGGATCAGACTCCCAACTCCTGGGCCAGCACGGCCGCTTGGACCCGGCTGCGCAGATCGAGCTTCCCCAGCAGGCGGCTGACGTGCGTCTTCACCGTCGCCTCGGCCATGTCCAGCCGCCCGGCGATCTCCGCGTTCGACAGGCCTTCGCCCAGGCAGGAGAGGACCTCCCGTTCACGCCGGGTCAGGGAGTCGAGGACCGCCGGATCGGCCGTGGGCTCGTGTACGGGCCTGGCGGCGAACTCGGCGATCAGGCGCCGGGTGACGGCCGGGGCGATCAGACCCTCGCCGCGCCCCACCGCCCGCACCGCTTCGATGAGGTCCTTCGCCTCCGTGTTCTTCAGCAGGAACCCGGCGGCGCCGGCCCGCAGCGCCCCGAAGACGTACTCGTCGAGGTCGAAGGTGGTGAGCACGAGGACATCGGCCAGCCCCTCGGCGACGACCTGGCGGGTCGCCGACACCCCGTCCAGGCGCGGCATCTGCACGTCCATCAGTACCAGGTCCGGCCGCAGTTCCCGCGCGAGCGCCACCGCCCGTTCGCCGTCCGCCGCCTCACCGACCACCTCGATGTCCGGCGCGCTGCGCAGGATGAGCACGAGCCCGGCCCGTACGGCGGACTGGTCCTCGGCGACGAGCACACGGATCATGCGAATTCTCCTTCGGTCACGGGGAGGGTGGCGTTGACGCTCCAGATCTTGCCGCGTCCCGAGCTCTCGGGGCCCGCCTCGAAGGTGCCGCCCAGCAGGGCGACCCGCTCCCGCATCCCGACCAGACCGGCGCCGGAACCGGGCGCGCTCGGCTGGCCGCGATCGCCGTACGGGCTGGTCACGGCGATGCCGAGGGAGCCGTCCGCCTGTCGCAGCGCGACGGTGACCCGGCCGGGGCAGGCGTGTTTGAGGGCGTTGGTCAACGACTCCTGGACGATGCGATACGCCGCCAGTTCGACGGGGGCGGGGAGAGTGTCGCCGTGGTCGGCGTCGAGGGTGACGTCGAGCCCGTTGGTGCGGGCTCCGTCGACGAGCGCGCCGAGCCCGTCGAGGGTGGGAGCGGCGGACGGCTCGGTGTCGTCGCTCGAGTCCCGCAGGATGCCGATCAGGCGGCGCATCTCGGCGAGCCCCTCGACGCTGTTCTCCCGGATGACCCCGAGAGCCTGCTTGGAGGTGTCCGGGTCGTCGAGGGAGAGCGCGGCCGTGGAGTGGATCGCGATCGCCGAGAGGTGGTTGGCGACCATGTCGTGCAACTCCCTCGCCATGCGCGCCCGTTCGGACACGACAGCCTGGGCACGGTCCATCTCCGCCAGCAGGGCCGTCTGTTCGGCGCGCAGCCGGGCGGCTTCGGCGGCGTCGCGGTGGTTGCGGACGATCCAGCCGGTGGCGGCGGGCATGAAGGCGACCAGCCCGATGACCACACCGATGAGCAGGGCCTCCGGCCGCCGCCACACCGCGACCGGGACGACCGTGCCGGCCACGGTCATCAGCCCGGCGATCCAGGGGACCCGGCGGGCCGTGGCGGGCGGGCCGTACAGCACGGCCGCGTACACCAGATCGGTGAACATCAGCACCGTGAGCAGGTTGCCCTGGGTGATGGTGTCCACGGTCAGCGCGGCCCACCCGACCAGCAGGGCCGTACGCGGCATGGCGCGGCGCAGCGTCTCGCAGCCGGCGGTCACGACGAGCGGCAGCAGGATCCACCACTCGCCGTCGAGCAGCACGATCTCCTCGTCGGCCGGACGGGCGGCGAGGCCAAGACCCCACAGCAGCAGACCCCCGAGCAGTCCGGCGAGGGCGACGTACAGGTCGAAGCGGTGCGGGCGGGGCAGTCGTACGGCCATGACTCCATCCAACACGGGACGGGTGCCCGGCGCGTGATGCCCCCGAACGGTCCTGGACTGCATCCTTCGATGTACCGCGACTTCGTCACCGCCGACGACGAACCGGGGGCCGGCCGCCGGGAGCCTGGAAGGGTGACCGAGAGGAGCGAGTCGTGATCGTCGCGTTGATCATCGCCTGCGAGGTCGGCTTCTGGGTGCTGCTGGCGCTGGCCCTGGCCGTCCGTTATCTGCTGAAGTGGCGCCGGACGAGTGTGGTGCTGCTGCTGTGCGAGCCCGTGCTGGAACTGGTGCTCTTCGTCGTGACCGCGATCGACCTGAAGAATGGCGCCGAGCCGAGCTGGGAGCACGGCGTGGCGGCGCTCTACATCGGCTTCACCGTGGGTTACGGCCACTACACGATCCGCTGGCTGGACGGCCACGCGGCGCATCGTCTGGGGGGCGGGCCCAAGCCGGTGCCGCCGCCGAAGTACGGGCTGGCGCGGGCCCGGCACGAGGGTCGCCTCTGGCTGCGTACCGTGGTGGCCGCCGGTGTTGCGCTGGCGCTGCTCCAGGCGGCCGTCTGGTACGTCGGCGGTGATGGGAAGGTCGATTCGCTGAGGTCGTTCCAGTGGGCGGCGCTGCGGGCCGCGGGCATTCACGGGCTGGTCGCGCTTGCCTACCTCGTCTGGCCGAAGAGGGAGCCGGAGAGCGGGAAGGGCTCGGAGCGGGGGCGTGCCGGAGTGCGATAGCGCCGGTTGCAGCCGCGGGTCGTATGTGGTTGCTCGCGCAGTTCCCCGCGCCCCTAAAAGATCAGGGGCGCGGCCCGCGGCTACAGGGTGCTCAGCGTTCCCCTCCCGGCACCCACAGAACGTCCCCGACCTCCTTGTTCGCCGTCCTCGCCAGGATGAACAGGAGGTCGGAGAGGCGGTTGAGGTAGGTCGCCGTGAGGGGGTTCATTTCGTCGCCGTGGGCCTCCAGGGCCGCCCACGTCGAGCGCTCGCCCCGGCGTACGACCGTGCAGGCCTGGTGGAGGAGGGCCGCGCCGGGGGTGCCGCCGGGCAGGATGAAGGAGCGGAGCTTCTCCAGCTGTTCGTTGAAGTGGTCGCAGTCCGCCTCCAGCTTGTCGATGTAGAACTGCTCCACGCGCAGGGGCGGGAACTCGGGACTCTCGACGACGGGGGTGGAGAGGTCGGCCCCGACGTCGAACAGGTCGTTCTGCACGCGGGTGAGGACCTTGACGACGTCCTCGGCCAGCCCGCCCAGAGCGATCGCCGTGCCGATCGCCGCGTTGGCCTCGTTGGCGTCCGCGTACGCCGAGATCCGCAGGTCGGTCTTGGGCACCCGGCTCATGTCGCCGAGGTTGGTGGTGCCCTTGTCGCCGGTCCTGGTGTAGATGCGCGTCAGATTGACCATGTGACCAGCGTAGTTACGCCCCGGCCGTCCGGAAGACCCGTGTGCCCACCGTCACGGCGAGCGCCGCGAGGCCGACGGCCACCAGTACGCCGTACAGCATGGCCGAGGTGGCGTACGCGCCGACGTACGCGTCCCGCATCGCGTCCACCAAATAGCGGAACGGGACGAAGTGGGAGAGGACGTCGAGCCAGCCGGGGGCCAGTGACATCGGCAGCATCAGGCCTGACAGGAGCATCGACGGCATGGTGAGGGCGTTCACCGCCGGGCCGAACTCGTGCTGCGAGCGGGCCTTCATGGCGAGCGCGTACGACAGCGAGGCGAGCGAGACCGTCAGCAGGGCCACGAAGGCGAAGCCGATCAGGATGCCGGCGAGCGGTGCGCGCAGCCCCATGGGCAGGGCCACGAGGACCAGCAGTACCGCCTGGAAGACGAAGACCGCCGCGTCGCGCAGCACCCGTCCCAGCAGCAGGGCGAGGCGGCTCACGGGGGTGACGCGCATCCGTTCGATCACCCCCGTCTGTTTTTCGAGGATGACCATGAAGCCCGCGAACGAGGCTCCGAACAGGCCCAGTTGGAGCAGCAGCCCCGGCACCAGCACCTGCCAGGAACTGCCCCGCGAGCCGAGCGGGACGCCGGTGAGCAGCGGGCCGAAGAAGAGCAGATACAGCAGCGGCATCAGTACGCCGAACAGCATCGCGAAGCGGGAGCGCAGGGTCTGGCGGGCGTAACGCCCGAAGATCAGCGCGGTGTCGTGAAGAAGCATCGAAGTCCTCGGCCGGTCCTAGACGGCTACGGGTGTGGTGTCGGCGGGGGAGGGGCCCCGCCCGGTGATGGCGAGGAAGGTGTCCTGGAGCGTGGCGTCGATCGAGCCGCCGTACCGCGACTTGAGTGCGCTCGGGGTGTCGTCCGCCACGACCAGGCCCTTGTCGACGACGACGATCCGGTCGGAGAGTGCGTCCGCCTCGTCGAGGTAATGCGTCGTCAGGAAGACCGTGGTGCCGTGCTCGTCGCGCAGCCGGCGGACCAGCTTCCACAGATCGGCGCGGCTGCCGGGGTCGAGTCCCGTCGTCGGCTCGTCGAGGAAGAGCACCCGGGGGCGGTGGGTGAGGGCCATCGCGATGTCGAGGCGGCGCCGTTGGCCGCCGGAGAGTGCGGCGCACTTGCGGTTCAGCAGCTCGGTGAGGTCCAGGTCACGCGCCAACTCTTCGCCCCGCTCGTCGGCCTGGCTTTTCGTCAGGCGGTAGAGCCGTCCTTGGGTGACCAGTTCCTCCCGCACGGTGATCTGGGGGTCCACCCCGCCCGACTGCGCCACATAGCCGCAGGCCCGGCGGACCCCGGCGGGGTCGGTCGCCAGGTCGTGACCCGCGACCGTGGCAGCGCCGCCGGTCGGGGGCAGCAGGGTCGTGAGCATCCGCAGGGTCGTCGTCTTCCCGGCGCCGTTCGGGCCGAGGAACCCGAGGATCTCGCCGGGGCGGACGGTGAGGTCGATTCCGCGCACGGCCTCCACGGGGCCGTGCTTCGTCTGGAAGGTACGGGCCAGACCGGCCGTACTGATGATGGGCATGACCCCAGAAAAACAGAGTCACTGAAATTTTGCAATGACTCTAAGTTTTCAAAGGCCCCAACGAATCCAGGCGGTCGGCGGGGCGACCTACGATGTGGCCATGGCAGAGGGGCTCAGGGAGCGCAAGAAGCGTGAGACGCGACAGCGGATCTCGGACATCGCCACCGGGCTGTTCCTGGAGCACGGCTTCGTGACCGTCACCATCGCGGAGGTGGCCGAGGCGGCCGACGTCTCCGTGAACACGGTCTACAACTACTTCCCCGCCAAGGAGGACCTCTTCTTCGACCGCAGTCAGGGCATCGTCGAACGACTCGCCCGCTGGGTGCGCGCCCGCGACCGGGGCGAGTCGGCCGTCGCCGCAGTCCTGCGCGAACTGCGCGCCGAGGTCGAGGCGGTCTCGCCGCGCGTCGGTCTGATGGAGGGGTACGACCGCTTCATGAAGGCCATCCATGAGGCGCCCGCCCTGCGTTCCCGGCTGTGGAGCATTCAGCAGGAGGTCCAGGACAACCTGGAGGCGGCCCTCCGCGAGGAGACCGGTGCCGCCGTCGGCGACTCCCTGCCCACCCTGATCGCCGGTCAGATCAACTGGGTCCACCAGACGGTGATGGCCGTCATCGGGCGTGAGATGCTTGCCGGGCGCAATCCGGACGAAGTGTCACGAGAGGTGCTTCTTCTCCTGGGTGACATGGAAGGCCTGTTGAGCGAGAAGGTGCTCAACTACGCCGTACGACCCTCCGAGTGAGCACTGCCGGTGTGATGTCCGCCCATTGAGACGTGACTCGCGTTACTAAGCCGTCCCACAGCCCCTCACGAGCGCTAGTGTCCGCCCGAGAGGTAACCCATCAACAGCGCGTACCAGGGGAGTCGCACAGTGGCACGGAAGCTCGCCGTCATCGGAGCCGGACTCATGGGGTCCGGTATCGCCCAGGTGTCCGCGCAGGCGGGCTGGGACGTCGTCCTGCGCGACGTCACCGACGAGGCGTTGAACCGTGGCATCGGCGGCATCACGGCGTCGTACGACAAGTTCGTGAGCAAGGGGAAGTTGGCGGCCGAGGACGCCGAGGCGGCGCTGGGGCGGATCACCGCCACCACGGACCTCGACGCGGCGGCCGACGCGGACATCGTCGTCGAGGCCGTCTTCGAGAAGCTCGAAGTGAAGCACGAGATCTTCCGGGCGCTCGACAAGGTCGTCCGCGAGGACACCGTGCTCGCCTCGAACACCTCCGCCATCCCGATCACCAAGATCGCGGCGGCCACCGAGCGGCCCGAACGGGTCGTCGGCGTCCACTTCTTCTCGCCCGTGCCGATGATGCAGCTGTGCGAACTGGTGCGCGGCTACAAGACGAGCGACGAGACGCTCGCCACCGCACGGGAGTTCGCCGAGTCGGTCGGCAAGACCTGCATCGTCGTCAACCGGGACGTCGCCGGCTTCGTGACCACCCGTCTCATCTCCGCCCTCGTCGTCGAGGCCGCGAAGCTGTACGAGTCGGGCGTCGCCACCGCCGAGGACATCGACCTCGCCTGCAAGCTGGGCTTCGGCCACGCGATGGGACCGCTGGCCACGGCCGACCTGACGGGCGTCGACATCCTGCTGCACGCCACGAGCAACATCTACACCGAGTCCCAGGACGAGAAGTTCGCCCCTCCGGAGCTGATGCGCCGGATGGTTGACGCCGGTGACATCGGACGCAAGAGCGGGCAGGGCTTCTACACGTACTGACGCCGCCCCGCGCGTCACGGGCGGCACCTCCCACGCATGTGAACGCATGAGCCTCTCCGGCCTCACCCCTTGAGGTGAATTCGGTATCGGTTCGCTCACAGACGGCAACCTGACGGTGTGAAACGCCGTCAGACGTTGCATCACCCACATCACGGAGTACGAGACGCACCAACGGGGAGCGCTTATGTACATCAGGGGCGACCACGCCGAGCTGGTCGTCGGGGGCCGCCTCGACGTACGCAGCGCGGCGGACGCCCGTACGGTCCTGCACTCGGCCGTCGACGACGGAGCCGGCGACCTGGTGCTCGACCTGTCAGAGCTGGACTCCTGGGACGCCACCGGACTCGGGGTGATCATGGGAGCCCACCGGCGGGCGGGACGGTGCGGACGGCGGTTGGTGCTGCGCGATGTGCCACCGCAGATGCAGAGGCTGCTCGTGGCCACCCGGCTGCACCGCATCCTGGCGATCGAGGGCGGTATCGGCCTGGAGTCATTGCCCAGAGTGTGAACGCGTGTACGGGACCGTACGTATGGCTCGGTGTGTGCGGGACACCCGGTCTGCATGACCCTTCCGGTCGGCATGACCCCTCCGGTCGTCATGGGGGGCCATGAGGACCATGGGGATTATGGGGGCGAAACGCACCACGCGCGCAATCCTCACGAGACTGTGACGTCTCGGACGGCGCGGGACCCCGGACTGTCGGAGATACTGTGCGAAGGTTTAGGGTTCGGCTGCCCGCTGCCAGCTACCCTCGAGCGGGTTCCGGACCAGAAGCGACAGCGCGGTGTGCGGCAAGGCCGGGAGGGGCTCCAGCACACGAGACGCTTTTGGGGGGCTAGAACCGATGGACCCGAACAACCGGGGACCCGAAGAGTACGGCCATGACGACGGACAGGCGCAGAGCAAGCGTTCACCACGTGACGCGCTGACGCAGGACTTCGACCGGCACGCACCGGCACTCGCCCGCACCGTCCAGCTCGTCTCGGGCGACTTCCTGCTCACCGTCAACCCCGTCGACGGCAGCGAGATAGAGAACTGCCCACCGGGCGAACTGCCTGGTCGGCCCGCGAAGCACCCGCCCGCCGAGCGTGCCGCGATCGACCGCGCCGCCCGGCCGCCGGTGCCCCCGGGCCCCTCGCTGCCCCGGCTGCCCCTGCTCCAGCGCGACGAGGAGAGAGGCCGGCTCGTACGGCTCCTCGCGCGCGGCCGCTCCGTCCGCCTCACCGGCGCCCCCGGCTCCGGCCGCACCACCCTCCTCGACGCGGTCGCCGAGGACTGCGCGGACCTGGCACCCGACGGCGTCGTACGGCTGAGCGGTTTCCGGCGCACGGTCGACGACCTGCTGTACGAACTGTTCGCAGCCGTGTACAGCACACCGCTGTTCCGGCCCGCGCGGCAACAGATCCTCGACATCGTGCGGGACATCGGCGCGGTCGTCGTCCTGGACGACCTGGAGTTCGGCGGAATCGCGCTCGACGAGCTGCTCGACGCGACCCCCGAGTGCGCCTTCCTGATCGGCGCCACCCCCGACATCCCCCTGCCGTCCGACGACGCGCCCCTCGAGGAGATCGTGCTCGGCGGCTTCGACCGGGCCGGCAGCGAGCAGCTGTTGGAGCGTGCCGTCGGGCGGGTGCTCACCGAGGACGAGTCGAACTGGGCCGGTGACCTCTGGTTCGAGTCCGAGGGGCTGCCGCTGCGCTTCACCCAGGCCGGGGCGCTGCTCAGGCAGCGGGACCGGCAGCGGGCCGGCGCGGACGCCGTCGACGAGTTCGGGGTCTTCCAGGAGGCGCCGCCCGTCGACGCAACCTTCGGCGCCGCCGCGGACGAGAACGACATCCCCCTGCCGTCGCTCGCCGAGGGAGCCGCGCCCGTCGCGCTGCTCGCGTCCCGGCTGAGCGCCTCGGCCCGCGAGACCCTCAGGTTCGCGGTCGCGCTCGGCGGCGAGGTCCCGCACCAGGCGCACCTGCCCGCCCTCGTGGGCGACACCCACGCCGACGCGGCCCTCGGTGAGCTGGTCGGCTGCGCCCTGGTGACACCTGTCGGTGCCCGCTACCGGCTCGCCGCCGGAGCACGGACCCAGCTGGAGGCCGCCGGGTACGCCGACGACGCCGAGACGCGCGCCGGCACCGCCGCCCAGCACTACGCCTGGTGGGCCGGGCACCCCTCGGTCACCCCCGAGCGGGTCTCGGCCGAGGCGGACGCCGTACTGGCCGCCCTCACCGCCCTCGTGCCCGCGACGACCCCGGTCGGCGAGGGCGAGGAGAGCGCCGCCGTGGTGCTGGCCCGGCAGGCGGCGCCCGCGTTCGCGGCGGGGCTGCGCTGGAGCGCCTGGGAGCGGGCGCTCAGGGCCGGCGCGGAGGCGGCCGGCCTCGCCGCCGAGACCGGCGAACAGGCCTACTTCCACCATGAGCAGGGCGTTCTCGCGCTCTGCTGCGGGCAGCTGGAGCGGGCCCGGGCCGAGCTGGAGGCGTCCATCGGGCTGCGCAACGTCCTCGCCGACAAGCGCGGCACGGTCGCCGGCCGCAGGGCCCTCGCCCTGGTCGCCGACCGCTCCGGGGCGACACCGCCCGGCGGGCGCACGGCGGCGGGGGAGGAGGTGCCGGACGCCCGGCACGAGGAGTCGGCCTCACCGCCCGGGGGAGTGCCGTCCGCGTACACGCCGACGGGCTTCGGCGCGGTCGGTTTCGGTGCGACGGGCTCGGGCTCTGTCGGGACCGGCGGTCCCGCCTCGGCCTCCCCGCCCAACGACACGACGCTCGTCACGCACCGCCCGGGTGGCGGCTCGCCCGCGCACAAGCTCAGCGGCCTCAAGAGCCTCGTCGGCGGCGCCCGGCGCAACCTGGTCGCCGCGGGCGCGGGGGCGCTGCTTGCCGCCGTCCTGGGCACCGTCGTGACCCTGGGCGCGACCTCCGACCGCAACGACGGCACCCCGGCCGAGAAGGTCGGCGTCAACCCCTCCGCCAGCGAGGGCGTCGACGACGGCGGGCTCAGCGCGGACCGCCCCAAGGCCGGCGAGGACGACGACGCCCCGGGCGCCGTGCCCGAGCCGACCGACCCGGGCCCCGACGGCACGTACGGCACGTCGGACGACCCGACGCCTACGGACAGCGCGGGGCCGACGGACGACCCGACCGGCACGGAGGAGCCGACGAAGTCGCCGTCCCCGTCGCCTTCGAAGTCGACCAAGCCGACTCCGTCGGAGTCCGAGTCGGAGTCGTCGTCCCCGACGCCCTCCGAGTCGGAGTCGGAGTCGGCAAGCCCAACCCCGTCCGACCAGCCGTCGCAGGAGCCGACTCCGCCGGACGACACCAACACGATGAGCGCCCCTGCTACCAGCCAGCCCGCCGAGTCCATCAGTTCCGCCGGCGCCCCGGAGACCACCGCCGACGCACCGAGCGGGACGGTGGCCTGAGGTTCCGTTCAGCCCGTTCGATGCGAAAGGGCCGGGTCCGTTCCTCGGACC
>NZ_JBHVDX010000053.1:0-45985 GCF_042802555.1 Streptomyces sp. NPDC057474
CGGGACTTCTCCGTGCGGCCGAACCTGCTCGGCCGGATCTACGACGAGACGCGCTCCGTCGGCGCGGACGACGGGACCGACCCGGTGCTCGGGTACGAGGGAGCCGTCTTCCTCGTCGAGGTACGGCAGGGTGAGACGCCCGGCACCTGGCTGGGCCGGCTCACCTCCGTCCCGGCCAGGGAGGCGGGGTCACTGGTCAGCGCGGTGCGGCACGCCGGAGGATCACTGCTCGCCGTGGTCGCGGACCCCCAGGGAAGCAAGGTCGAGGTCGTCCCCGGAGTCGTTTTCAAGCTGCCCGAGGAATCCCGTAAGCACGCGGCCAGGGCGGGAACGGGGGCTGTGGTCCGGCTCTCCACGCGCGGCGGAAGGGGGCTGCACGTCGGCCTGGCACAGAGAACGGATCGCGACTACCTGCCTGGCGGCGAGAGCGGACGTGCCGCGCTCATCGGGAAGACCGGCGGCCGACGGAACGACGCTGGGGACTCCTTCCGTGCCGGCGGGCTGCCCACACTGTCCGTCAGTGTCCCCGATCACCTCACGAGCCGTCTGCGACAGAACGGACTTCCCCAGATCGCCCGCCTGGTACCGCCCCGTGCCGAGACGGGGAAGGCACGGGCAGCGCGGCCCACCGGGGTGCGGGCCGCGAAGGTCGACACCCGGGGCGCGACACCAATCATGCGGCCCGTGCCGCTCGGCGCGAGCGGCACACCGAAGGAGGGGCCGATCCCCTGGTCCCGACTCAGCTTCGCCGACGGCACCGCGGAGGATATTGCCGCGCGGTGGAGGGAGGGAGGGCGCTACGACGACCTGGAGACCGCTGCCACGCGCCGCGCCCGGTGGCAGGCTCCGTCGTTCTTCGACGTCGACGTCGACGGCAACTGGACGCTGCGTTACCGGACCGAACGGCTGTTGAGGAGCTTCGCCCTGCCCCCGAGCGCACTGACCGAGGTACCGCGACCGACCGGCCTTGCCTGGTACACCGTGGCCGGGCCGGCCCGGCACGTCTCGGGCACCGCCTACGGTCTCTGGCTCGAACTCGGTCCCGGCCGCGTCGTGGAGGTCAGCGGCCAACTGGTCACGGGACCGTACGGGCACCCCTTGGCCGACCTTGCCTGGGACCGGTTCGGCCCCGGCGACCAGGTACGCCTTGAGGTGGTCCAAGGTGCTTTCGCCGCGCCCCAGGGGCTCCGGCTGCTGGACTGGCGTCCGGGCCCGCGCGCCGCATGGTCGGCCACCTCGCGCTCCCGGGTGTGGCTGCCCGTCCGTCCCGTGAGGGGACGGAACGGAGTCGAACTGGGCGCGGGTCATTTCCGTTGCCGGTACCCGCTGGCCGACGCCGAATCCTGCTTCGCTCCGGGCGGCGTGCTGCACTCGGCCACGGCGGCTGTCCTGAACTGCTCCACCAACGCCCTGTCCGCCGCCCCCGAAACCGGGCCGGCCGCCGGTGACTGCGCCCTGCTCGGCCTCGGCCCGGACGGTGTTCCGACTCTCCTCGGACTGGAACACCGCCGTGTCGAGTTGAGCGAAGCCCCCGAGGGGTGGCCCGGCGGCGACTGGCTGCGCGGCCTGCTCGCCCGGCGGCCGGCCACGGTGCTGGACCCGCTCGGCTGTCTCCCGGTGACCGTAGAGCACTGGGCGGAGGAGTCCGTCACCGTGTCGCGACGGCTCCAGCCGGACGGGACACTGCACGAGAGGGCGATCATGCTCTGCGTCGGGCTGGCCGAGGTCGACGGTGATCTCTTGGTGCGCTGCGGGGGAGCGCTGCATCGGCTCTCCCTGAGCGAGGCGATCCCCGGACTGCCGGACGATCTGGCCACCGAGGCCGCCGCTTTCCTGAGCGATCCGGCACGGCGTCAGAAGGGGGAGGACCCGCGAGGCCGACGACTGTGGTGCCGCACACCGGCGCCCACCGGCAGCGGCCAGGAGCCCGGCCCCGGCTCGGTGCTCCGCGTCGGTCTGTCGGTGCCGGGCACACCCGCCCTCCGGGACGAGCCGCTCATGACACCTCGGGGGGTGCTGGCCCCGCAGGACGGGCCTCCGCACGGTCTGCTCGTGGAGGACGAGCAGGACCACGGCTGGTACTGGCTGCCCGCCGAGCGAGCGTCGTGGCTGCCGGATCCCACGGCCGGGGAGCTGCGCACCGCCCTCGCGGGCGACGCTCGGTCCCTCCGGGTCCGGCGCATGCCGGACAACACCGTGTCGGTGGTGGACGTACGGGAGGTGGAGCGCACCCGGCTCGGCCTGCGGCCGGGCTCCCGGATCCGGGTCGAGGTCGCCGGCTACCGCGAGCCCACGGCACGGGAACCGCGGGCGATGGTGGCGCGCGCACTGCCCACGGGCGTCCTCGTGCAGCTGCGCCCCGAAGCGTACGGCGACAAGCACGACAGGAAGAAGGACGACAGAGGGAGCGACCGCGGGCAGGCGAGGGAATCGCTCTACTGTGAGGTGGAGCGGCTGGACACCGGACCGGACCGCTGCGCGGTCCACGTCGTACGGGTCGGTCGCCGCCCCCTCAGGGTGGACCTCCCGAAACGACTTGCCCAGGCTTCCGCGACCACCGTGGCAGATGAACAGATGTCCCTTGCCACGCGATACGCCGACACGCCGCTCGTGTCCACCGCGATCCGTCTGCCTCGGACACCCGACATGCCGCTTCCCCCCGAGGCCCGGCAGGAACTGCGGCGCTGGCTGACGGGCCACGGTGAGGCCGCGTACCACCTCTGTCCCGATCCGGACACACCCGGGGCGGACTCGGATCTGGAACTGACGGAGGCCCTGGCCGCCCTCCTGCTGATGGAGTGGCACGGCCGCGGCAGCGCGCTGTATGCCCAGGGTGCGGTTATGCTCGCGCACCATCTGGGGTTGCGCGCCACCAGCTCCCTCCATGTGGAGCCACTGGTGAGGACGTGGGCCTCGCACGAGCGGCTCCAGGCCGACGCGCGCCTCAGGATCCTTCAGTTCCCCGCCGAGATGACCGACACGCAGCTCGCCGCGGCCCGCGCCTTCGGGAACGGTCTGCTCGGCCAGACCGACGGCAGGGCGGGGGCGCACCCCGACGCACCCGTGGCCCGTGCCGTGCTCGCCGCCATAGGCGAACTCCCGCCGGGAGAGGACCTGACGGAAGGTGCCGATGTGCTCTCCTCACTCGCGGCTCTGGGCAGGGCCCTGCACCCCCCGAAGGGCGAGGCCACGGCCCAGACCGAACTGACCGAGGGGCAACGCAACCTGCTGTGGACTTCGCTGCGCAACGTCGTCGGCGTCCCCATCCCACTGCTCGCCCACACCGTCACCTTGGCTGACGCCCAGCTTCGCCTCGCGCGCGTGATCCTCAAGGAGGACATCGAGTAAGAGGTCGCTCTCTACCGATGTTTCATCCCGTAGTTGGTGTTTGATCCCGGGGTGTCGGGTCGCGCCAGGAGATGGTGGCTTCGCCGGTGAGCCGGCGGGCCATCAGGTCGGTCATGGCCAGCTGGATCACGGCGTCCGAGCGTGCGGGGAGGGTTTCGTAGTCGCGAGCCAGGCGGCGGTGGAACATCAGCTTCCCGTAGGTTCGCTCCACGGTCCAGCGCTTGGGCGGCGGGGAAAATCCCCTGGTTCCGGGGGTGCGTTGCATGGTTTCCATGTCGATGCCGAGCGCGGCGGCGTGCTCGACGAGGTGTTGGCGGTAGCCGCCGTCGACCCAGACTTTGCGGATGGTGGGGTGGGCGGCGGCGACCTGCTCGATCAGATGGGTGCCGACCACGGAGTCCTGCACGCTCGCTGCGGTGACGGACCGCGAGCAGTAGCCCGAGGGTGTCGGTGGCGATGCTGCGCTGCGGCCCACGTTCTTCTTTGCCGCGTCGGTGCCTCGGCCGGCGGCCGGGACGCTAATGGAGGTCTTCACGTTCTGCGCGTCGATCACGCACGCGGACGACTACGCACGCTTGCCCTCCTGCTGCCCTAACAGCCTGCGCAGTACGCCGGTGAGCTGGGTGAACACACGTAAACTGGACGGCAAGGCGGCTGCGGTCAAGACAGCCCGACCTAAGAGAGCTGCGTGCAACGAAGCTCTCAACACTGCGCTAGAAAGGGGTGCTTCGCCGAGAACCCCCTCAATGGCCTCCGGTGACGAGCGCCAGCAGTCACTGAGGAGGTCGGACCGAACCGGCCGCCGTTCCCGATCCGGCCCAGGTGCTTCGGCTGCTCGATGCCGTTGCTCACCATCGGGGGCGGGGTCCTCATCTTGAAGCGTTCTTCGGCTGCATGTACTTCGCGGCCAGGCGGCCAGCTGAGGTCATCCATCCTCGGATCGAACAAGGCAAATGCCGAAGACTGGATGGGGGATGGTCAACCTCTCTGGCGGGGGCGTCACGTCCCGCCGCAATTCGTACGCATGCTGCGTGCCCATGCGAAACGGTTCGACATGGCACCTGACGGCCGATTCTTCCAGAACCAGGCTGGCAACTACATGGACGCTGCCGCATACGGCATCACGTGGGCGCGGGCACGGGAGCACCCCCTGGCTCGAACTGAGCGCACCTCTCACCTGGCCGAGCGACCTCACGATCTCCGGCACGCCGGGATCTCGTTCTGGCTCTACTCCGGAGTGGACTCGGCCCAATGGCCCGCCGCGCCGGCCAGAGCACCGAGGTTCTCTTCCGCCACTACGCCAAGTTCCTCGACGGCCTTCGAGAGCAGGCGAACCGCCTCATCGAGCAGTCCATGAACGAGTGGCAGCGCGTCAGCCAAGGTGACGTACCCGAGGGCTGAACCGGCGGTTTGGTCCGTGACTGGTCCGGAAGCACTGGTCAGGAGGGGTGCAGTCGTGGGAGGAATGGGGAGTTAGAGCGCAAGCCGGGCTCGGTCGAGAGCGGGCTGAGCGAACGGCGCCTGACGGGTGAAAACCCAGGTCAGGCGCCTTTTCGCATGTGTCTAGAAGAAGCCCACCTTCTTCGGCGAGTAGCTCACCAGCAGATTCTTCGTCTGCTGGTGGCACGGCGCGCGCGAGCCCGTGAGCTGCGGCGATTATGTAACGGGCGACACTTGCGGCTCGTCTGGCCCGCGTATGGTCCGGATCTTGGTTGTTCCATCGAGTTCGTGTCCGGAGCGGTAGTCGGCTGGGGTGACAGATGTGGATGGCTGCCCGCCTGGGGTGGGCACCACATGGCACATGTCGTAGAAGCCGTCTTCAGGCGTCCACGTGGTCTACATCGCTGCTGTTCATGCAGGTAGGGTTTTCGGTGACCCATCACGTGTCACGTTACTGTCACTAACACCATCGATGTGAGGCTGAGTTCCTGCAGGGGCCTGCGTTTGATGCCCGTGGTCACCCAGGGGCCACCGCCCTGGTGGCGAGATCGGCCAGGATGGGGACGCCCTGGCGCTCGCAGATGCGGATGATCCGGTGGGTGCGGGCCGCGGTCAGGTCGTGAGTTCGGCCCGGCAACGCGGGTGAGAGCCACAGCAGCTGGCCGTCCGGATCGGTGACTACCTGCACGTTCACGCCGTGCCGGTGGCGCTTGTGGGAGTAGTCGGCTCGTCCGTCGCCGACCCGGTCGCATTCGGCGAGCGTGCCGTCCAGCAGGACGAAGGCCGCATCGGCCTCGCGCAGGACCTTCAGCAGACCCGGGGCACGGTCGGCCAGCAGGTCGATGACGGCGCTGGTGTAGGCGTGAGCGGTGGACTCGCTGATCCCGAACCCGGCGGCGATCTCCGCCAGGGTGGTGTGCTCGCGCAGGTACACCAGTGCCACCATCGCACGCTGAGAGGGGCGGAGCTTGCAGCGGCGGTCGCCCTCACGGGTGACTACGAGCATCGTCACCCACTCCACGAGCGCATGTGGCAGGTCGAGTGCGGCAGGATTGATGACCAATGAGGCCCCCGAGCAAAGTGATTGAGACGTCAGACATCTCGATCAACAGCCCGGGGGCCTCGCTCGTTGCGCTTCGCGGCCGTTACCTGATCGGTGGCCAACTCGAAGAAGCTCATTCAGATGAGGTAACAACACCCCGAGTTTCAGGGCCAGTTAGTCACGAATCTCGTTCGGTGTGGACATACCACCAACGACAGGCGGACCGGGAAGCAACGTGTTGATTCCTTACGGGCCCTTAGCTCTTGCCGCTGCCGTTCCAGAACAACTCCTCGAATCGCTGATACTCGCGGCCTAGGCTCACCCTCCCTGTGTAGTTGGCGAGCGTTGCAAGGAAGAGACGCGGTCCCGCCCAAGCGCCGGTCGACCACAATCGGATCAACCACGCCGGAGCCGTGCCGAGGTCTTGGGACAGCTCAACCCACGACGCCGTGTCGGCGGCATGCTCGCCGTGCGCCATCGACGACCCGCTCGTCCAGGCGTACCCCTCGATGCCGATTCGGCGCTCAAGGTTCTCGCTGAGCCAGTCAATCGAAAGGGTTGTGATCTCGGGGGCGCGGCGGCTCTTCTTCACGGGCCAGCCCCGGTCCTTGGCGTAAATCAAGATGTCGTCGATGTCCTTCGCAGGATCGCGGTTGGTCCCGTGCTGGTCATCGACGTCGCCGTCGTTTTCGATGAACTGGTCGGCGTCAGTGACGCCGTCGTCGAGCATGTTCTTGAGACGGATGCCTGCCGAGAGTCGTGCGAGGCGACGCGTCAGGGCGCGTTGCAAACGCTCGTCAGTGGTGATGGTCGGGTCGATTACCGCTGTGGCCCACAGGCACGCCTCGAAGATGCCGCGCGCGACCGAGACCGCGCCCATCAGCGATGCCTCTGCGCGAAGCAGGACGGCGAAACCCCGAAGCTGATCGGCGGCGCTAAGGATGTTGACCGCTGATTCATACCTGAGAATCGTTGCGGCTGGTTCGGCGCGGTCACCGAGCAGGACGTCCGGGGCCTTCATGTCCTCTCGCGCCGGGCTCTTTCGCCTCATTTTCCAAGGCTTGAGGCCCAACTGCGTGAATCCGTGCGCTATTTCGTCGACCGCTACCGCGAGCGCGTCGCGACGCTCATGCGCCTCCTGTGTGCCTCGGTTCAGCCGGTCGATGAATTCCATCGCCCACGCCTCGTCGTCCCTGCTGGCATCGCCCTCGCCTGTCACGCGCCACACCCTGCCAGAAGGCGCCGACCAGGGAAAAGCGTTTACCGTCATAGGAGTCGCGCCGGGATACCGTGCTGGTGCTCACGCTCACACCGATCTGGATGCACGCGACATCCCGGTCGAGAAGTCCTACGACGCCTGCTGAACGCCCAGCGGTTGCCAAACGCTCATGTCTCGACGACACAGGAACGGCAAGTGCTCCACTCCACCCTCGGCAAGCCGGAGGATCACGATCAGTCCGGCTTTAAGAGGGCGTTTCATGAACGGTCAGGGGCGATGTGGCGCCGAAACGGCTGAGCATGAGTCGCAGGCCGCGCTTCATGCTCAGCCGCCAGGTGGTCTGGCGGAAGTGCGGGCTGCTCCAAGCTTATTGTCCGGCTGCTGCGGCGCCGTCGTCGCGTGTCCGGCCATGACACCCGAGTTGCCGTCCTTGACCTGCTGCCAAGGAGTACTGAACTGCAGCGTCGGTCTCACTCATCCCTCCGGTCCGGTGCCGTGGACCAGCCGATGAGGGCGCCGCGCAGTGCGGCCACCAGGCGGGAGGCAGCCTCGTCCTCGGTGCGGCCGCTCTTGATGAGGTCGAGGATGTCGCGGGGGTCGAACAGAGCGTTCCATAGGTACAGGGCTTCGTCTCCTAGGTCGCCGAGTCCGAGGTCCTCGGTGGTCTGCCGCAGGGGCTCGGTGAGTGCCTCGGCCTGGGGAGCGAGATAGCCGGTTCCCTCGCGCAGCCGCTCCAGGTAGCCCCGGTGCGAGCGCATCTGAGCCATCGCTCCGCCGTGTTCGAGGACGAGCGACACCCAGTAGCGGGACACCGTCTCCAGCCGCTGCATGCCGCGGGTGGTCTGTGCCGCACTGAAGTCGCGTAGTTCGGTGCCGACTTGGGCACGGAAGGCGTGCAGGATTTCCTCGACGGAGGAGAAGTGCCGGTAGGCGGTGGCGGTGGACACCTCGGCGTACTTGGCGATCTCGGCCAGGCTGACCGGGGTCGGCGAGTTCTCGAACAGCCGCGCTGCGGCCTTGATGAGCTGCCTGCGGTTGCGCTGGGTGTCACTGCGCATCGGTCGACTCCCCGTGTGTGTCATGCCGGCGTTCACAGAAGGGCCGCGAGGCCGTGAGCCAGACGGCGGACGCCCTCGGTGATGGACTCCGCGTCGGCAGCGTACGACAACCGCAGGTGCCCCTCGCCCTGGGCGCCGAACTCACTGCCCGGCCGCACGGCGACGCCGTACGTCGTGCGCAGCGCCGCTACGACCTCGGCCGACGGCAGATCGAGGTCGTAGCGCGGGAACTGGTAGAACGCGCCTTCGGGAGAACTCAGGGTGAGGCCCGGGATCTTGGCGAGTCCCGCCCGCATGATCTCGCGGCGCGCCTCGTACTGAGCCCGCATCCTCGCGATGTCCGGGCCACAGGTCTGTACGGCGACGAGCGCGGCGTCCTGGATGAAGGTGTTCACCGAGCCATTGAAGGTGTTGTGGATGCGTGCGGCGGCCTGGATCAGTGGTGTGGGGCCCCAGAGGTAGCCCACGCGCCAGCCGGTCATCGCGTAACTCTTGGAGAAGGTCTGGCAGTAGACCGTACGGTCGCGCAGGCCGTCGAGTGAGAGCGCCGACGTGAACGGGCGGCCGGTGAAGTCCAGGTCGGCGTACGCCTCGTCGGAGATGACGAGGGTGGGCGTGCCGTCGAGCAGTTCGGCCAGCGCTTCCAACTCGGCCCGGCTGTGCACGATTCCGGTCGGATTGCTCGGGTTGCAGAACACGAAGAGCTTCGCCCCGTCGAGGGCTTCGGCCAGCCGGTCGAGGTCCCAGTGCAGGTCGAGGGCGAGCGGGACGGGCACGACGACTCCACCGGCCATGCTCACCAGGTCAGCGTAGAGGGAGTACGTGGGGTCGGGGATGACCACCTTGTCGCCCGGGTCGACGATGCTGAGGATCGACGCGGCGAGACCGGCGGTGCCGCCCTGGGTGATCAGGATGTCGGCGGCGGAGACCGGTGCTGCGGCGATGCCGGCGAGCTTCTCGGCGAGCGCTTCGCGCAAGGACTGTTCGCCCAGCAGGGGCGAGTAGTGGGTGCGTCCGGTGCGCAGCGACGCGTTCGCGGCTTCGGTGACCTGTACGGGCGTGTCGAAGTTGGGTTCCCCCATGGCGAGGGAGACGAGGTCGCCTCCGGACTGCGGCTGCTGTGTCCGGCGGGAGGCGGCGGCGATGCGGGCGACGGCCGCGGCGGGGGCCCACGAGGGCGAGGGGGCGGTGGTGACGGTGGGCGACATGCGCTCCTCCTGGGATCGGGTGCTGTTCAGTCCTGGGGTACGGCGTCGGCGGGAGCGCCCGCCCATCGGCTGATCTCGATATCCGTCGAGGTGTCGCGCTGCCGGGTCGGGGCGACGACGATCTCCTGGAGGACGACCCGCTGGGGCAGCGTGACCGCGAGGCGGATGGCCTCCGCAACGTCCTGCGGCTGCAGCATGTGGGCGCGTTCCTCCGCCGCCGGGGGCCGGGCGCGGTTGTCGAGGATCGGGGTGTCCGCCTCTCCGGGCAGCACGGTGATGGCGCGCAGGCCCTGGTTGCGGAAGGTGTTGTGCAGGAAGGTCATGAAGTTGCGGACCCCCGCCTTGGCCGCTCCGTAGGCGGCCCCGCCTAGCAGGTTGGGGTTGACGGCGGCGAGCGAGGAGACCGTGACGATCGTGCCGCCGCCGCGGCCGAGGAGGTCGGGCAGCACGGCCTGGGTGAGCTGGAAGACCGCCGTGAGGTTCACGTCGAGGACTTCGCGCCACTCCTCGTGGGGCAGCCACTGCGGGTTGAGTACCGACGAGGAGCTTCCCGCGTTGTTGACGAGGATGTCGATCGGGCCGAGTTCGGCGTGCACCCGGTCGACGATCCGGGTCACGTCGTCGGCGCGGGTGATGTCCGCCGCCAGGGCGAGGGCTGTCCCGCCCTCGGCGCGGATCGCCGCCTCGGCCTTGTCGAGGGCCTCCTGGCGTCGGCCGACGAGGACTACGGCGATGCCGTCCCGGGCGAGCAGGCGTGCGGTCTCCAGGCCCATTCCGCTGCCGGCACCTGTGATGAGCGCGGTCGTCGTCACCGTTTCCTCCATTTGCGATGCCTATATCAAATGAGAATAGTTTCTCGTGTAGTGATGGATCAAGTGTGTCTCAGAGGTGGATCAGGTTTCCCGTGAAGCCGAGTGCGCCGAACGCCTCGGCCGTCGCCCGCTCCAGTGCCGCGACCTCGCGCTCCCGTTCCGCGCACCGGCGCACCGAGGTCTCCTGGTCGACCCAGCGGAACCGCAGCTCCCGGCCCGGTCCGGCCTGCCCCAGAAGCGGGAGCGACGCCCGCGAGGTGACGCCGACGATCGGGTATCCCGCCGTCAGGCTCCGATACCGGCCCAGGACGATCAACTCGTCCGCGTGCGGGATCTGGAGGGCCCCGATCGGCACGCCGTGCGACACGATCTCGGCGTCCGTGTCCGGGTGCAGCACCGGCCCGTCGAGCCGCTGGCCGACATGGTTCGAGCGGGTGGTGACGATGTACGACGACTCCGCGATGAGCTCACGCACCCCTGGGATCGAGCGGGCGCCGTAGCTCTCGACGACGTCGACGACCCAGGGCCCCTCCGTGCACCGCAGGACGGGGACGGGGAGCCGGAAGAGCGGGGGAGAGAAGTGGCTGCGCCCGAATCCCCGGAACTCGGACTCCAGCAGGACTCGCGCCCCGAGGGTCTGTGTGAATCCCATCCGGGCGTCCGGGGCGGCGCTGCCCAGCAGGGTCCTGGCCGCGAGCGCACCGCCCACGGCCAGGTAGTTCCGGGCACCGAGGCCCATGTCGCCGCGCAGGCGGATCTCCTGGCCCGCAGGCACCATCACCGGCGACCAGCTGTCGACGGGCGCGCCGCCGACGGTGACGTGGGCGGGGGCACCGGTCACGGCGACCAGGACGTCGGCGTCCGGCACGAACGCCAGCTCACCTCCGAGGTTCTCGATCAACGTGGCACCCCGTGGGTTGCCCACGAGGATGTTCGCCACGGCCGCCGAGTGCTGGTCGGCGGCGCCGCCGGTGGGGACACCCCGGCGTTCGGTGTCGCGCCTGCCGAGGTCCTGGAACGTCGTGACCCACCCTGTGCAGGTGATGTCGAGGCCCACGGTTGTCATACGGTCACCTCCACCGGCATCAGGAAACCTGCGTCCAGCGCCGCCTCGTCCCGGGTGACCGGGACGAACCGCACGACGTCACCCGTGGCGAACGACACCGGGTCCGGGCGGGAGATGTCGACGATGGTGTGCGGAGTGCGCCCGATCACCCGCCAGCCGGTCGGGCCCGGGAACGGCTGGATGATCGCGTTGGTGCCCGCGATCATGACCGCTCCAGGTGCCACGTCGGTGCGCGGCTCGGCCCGTCTCCGTACCGGCCGGGGCACCTGGAGCCCGTCCATCATCGGAGCCATCGCCGCGCCGAGCAGGGAGATCGTGAACGTGGACCCCGCGATCGCGTCGATCACTTCGGCGGGCGCGAGGCCCACCTCCTCGGCGACGGAGAGCAGATCGGGCCCCGTCTCCTCGTCGAACACGACCGGAATGGCGAACCGGCGAGCCGTACGCGTGCGTGCGGGCCGCCGCCCGGCCGGCATTCGCCCCGCCAGCAGCCGTATCGCGTACTCGACGTGCTCAGGTGTGGTCGCCAGCGGGTCGTACTCGACGAGCAGCGACTCCAGGCCGGAGACGACGTCGAGCACGCCGGGCGGTCGGTCCGCCAGGAATCGCTCGCGGAAGGAGGTGATCGCGGTCCGGCGGATCACCGGGTCGGGGTGGGGGACGGTCACCGTCACCGCCGAGTCCCCGAAGACTTCGACGGTGACGGCGGGGCACTGTGCGGCGGTCATGGAGTATCAGACCAGTGCTTTCGCCTTCTCGGCCAACACGTCCTTCAGCCCTGTGACGTTGACACCCGCCGCGTCCAAACCGGCGCGCAGCGCGGTGCCGTTGGCGAGCACGGACGGGTGGTCGCCGTGCAGAAGGAGTACGTCGACGTCGTGGCCGAGCGGTACGACGTTGCCGTCCACCGAGCGCACGGTGCCCTCCCGCACGACCTGTACACAGCGCTCGCCGATGACCTCGGGCTCGTAGATCAGGCCCTGCTCGTGCGAGCGCGGCACGGGCATGCCGTCGTCGCCGTAGCCGCGGTCGGCGAGAAAGACGTAGCCGACATCGAGGCCGCGCTTCCTGGACTCCTCCGCGAGCAGGCCGCGTTGACAGATGACGATGTAGTCCTTGTTGTACGCGGCGATCGCGTCCGTGATGGCGCGGGCGTGTTTGGCGTCGGTCTGCGCTATCGATCCCATGCGGCCGTGCGGGGCGACATGGCTGATCGTGCCGCCGTGCACACGGGCGAAGGCGTCGAGCGCCCCGAGCTGGTAGAGGACGTCGGTGCGGATCTCCTCCTCCGTGGCCTCGATCAGCCGGCGGCCGAAGCCGACGAGGTCGGGATAGCCGGGGTGGGCGCCCAGTTCGATGCCGCGCTCGACGCAGTCGGCGACCGTCTGGTCCATGATGCGCGGGTCGCCGGCGTGGAAGCCGCAGGCGATGTTCGAGGCGGTGACGAGGCCGAGCAGGGCTGCGTCGTCGCCGATCGTGTAGTTGCCGAAGCTCTCGCCGAGGTCGGCGACGACTGCTACCGAGTTGGTTCCGGATGTCATGGTGTGTCTCCCGAAGTGCGGTTCGGTTCAGTGGGATGCGAGCGGTCGGCCCTTGGTCTCCCGCAGGAAGGCCACGGTGACCAGGGTGATCGCGGCGGTGATGATCGACGCGAACGCCGGGATCAGGTTGGAGCCTGTCGACTTGATGAGTTCGGTCATCACGAGCGGGGCGCTGCCGCCGAAGATGATCGTCGAGATGCTGAAGCCGATGCTGTACGCGGAGTAGCGCACGCTGGTCGGGAACATCTCGGCGAGGACGGTGTGGACCACCGCGGCGTGGCCGGAGAACGCCACCGCGAGAACGACGGTGCCGATGCAGGCGAGCCCGAACTCACCGGTGGTGATGAGCAGGAACATCGGGTACGAGACCAGCCCCATCGCGACGGCCGAGAGGGCGAGCACGGGCTTGCGGCCGATGCGGTCGGACAGCCGTGCCATGAGCGGGATGCTGATGACGATGGCGACCAGGCTGAACGCGGTGACCATGAGCGCCCGCACCATCGAGAAGTTGTGGTCGCCGAGCGAGGTCTTCAGATACGTCGGCATGTAGACGAACAGCAGGTAGTAGCCGGGGCCGTTGAGCGCTGGCAGGAAGATGGTGAGCGCGATCGCCTTCAGGTGCCGCGGGGAGGTCAGCGCCTCGCGCAGCGGGTTGCGGGCGACACTCTTCTCCTCGCGCAGGGCCGTGAAGTGCGGGGTCTCCTCCAGCCGGCTGCGGATATAGAAGCCGACATAGCCGAGCGGTACGGCGAGCAGGAAGGGGATCCGCCAGGCCCAGGAGGCCATCGCGTCGTCGCCGAGCGTCGTGATGAGGACGGCGGAGAGCGTGCTGCCGAACATGAGAGCCACGAAGGAGCCGACGGCGATGAAGCTCATCATGTAGTTGCGGCGCGCGTCCGGGGCGTACTCACCCACGAACGACATGGCGCCCGCCACCTCGCCACCCGCGGAGAAGCCCTGGAGCACGCGGAGGAGGACCAGAAGGACGGGCGCGGCGACGCCGATGGCGGCGTGGGACGGGATGAGGCCGATCGCCGCCGTCGCTCCGGAGATGAGCACCAGCAGGGTTGCCAGGAGCGTCTTGCGTCCCAGCTTGTCGCCGAGGTATCCGCAGATCACGCTGCCGAAGGGGCGGGCGAGGAAGCTGATCAGGAAACCGACGTTGGTGAGGAAGAGCCCGCCGGCCTCGGCCTCGCCCATGATGTTGATCGCGAGATAGGTGACGAGCAGGCCGTAGATGCCGTAGTCGTACCACTCCACGAACGAGCCGATGGCGCCCGCGACGGTGGCCTTGCGGACGACTTTGTCCTGTGCGGTGACGGCGTCGCCCGCTGTCTGTGGCTGGTCTGACGTGGAGTGGAGCCGATCTGACGTTGCCATGGGGGTTCACTTTCGCTGTCGCGGACTCCGGATCGGTGTCCTGGGAAGCATGCGCTGGGTCCGCGTGGGGAGGCGACGACGGCGCCGCGGCGGAGTGGGTGGCTCGGCGCTTCAGTACGTACCGGAGCCAAGCTGCGACCTCAATCGCGAATGAGAATAGGTTCGCATTCTCGGCACGGTCAAGAGTCGGAGTTGCCTACGTGTCAATCTTGCGATTCCGTCATGTTTCCTTGGTTGTCGCGGTCGATCGGACTGTCTCGACCTCTTGTCCGGTCGCGCGGTTGGATGCACACTGGCACCTCAAAACGCGAAAGCTTTCGCATTTTCAGAGGAGGGGTCATCGATGACTCAGGACAACGTGCGCGTCCACACGGGGTGGGAACGTGTTGAGCGCCACGTGCTCGACCAGTTCCGCGAGCACTCCGTGGCCAACCTCGGCGACGCCCTCGACCGGCTGAACATCGTCGACGGGGGTATCGCGCCCATCTGGAACGGGGCCCGGGCCGTCGGCACCGCGCTCCCGGTGCTCACCGTCGCGGGTGACAACAAGGCCGTGATCGCCGCGCTCGAGCACATCCGCCCCGGCGACATCCTCGTCATCAACGCCTTCGGCTACGAGGGCCGCGCCATCGTCGGCGACAACCTCGCCCAGCGGTTCGACGTGTACGGCGCCGTCGGAGCGGTCATCGACGGCTATGTGCGCGACGGCGCGATCATCGAGGAGCTCGGCGTCCCGGTCTTCGCGCGCGGGCTGACACCCGCCGGCCCCTTCAAGAACGGACCGGGCACGATCGGCGAACCCGTCGCCATCGGCGGGGTCGTGGTGAACCCCGGCGACATCATCGCAGCCGACGCCGACGGCGTGATCGTCATCCCGCCGCACCGCGTCGAGGAGGCGCTCGCGGCAGTCAAGGAGATCGTCGCCCGCGAGGCCGACCTCGACGCCGAGGTCGAGGAGCTGCGTAAGAAGGCTGCCTGATGGGAGCGCCGGGTCGGCTTCGCGTCGCGGTCGCCGCGCCGCTGTCCGAGGAGAACCGCGCGCGCCTGAGGGAGCTGGAGCCCCGGATCGACCTCGTGGTGGACCAGGACCTGCTCCCGCCCATGTGCTGGCCTGGCGACTTCGCCGGCGACCCGGCCTGGCGGCGCACACCCGCGCGGCAGCACGCTTATGAGGCCGCCCTCGACTCCGCCGAAGCTCTGTACGGCATCCCCGACGTGAACCCGTCCGCGCTGGCGCGCACGGTTCGCGAGAACGGGCGGCTGCGCTGGGTGCACACTATGGCGGCCGGCGGCGGGAGCCAGGTCAAGGCGGCGGGGCTCAGCTCCGAAGAACTCGGCCGGGTCGCCTTCACCACCTCGGCCGGTGTGCACGGGCAGCCCTTGGCAGATTCGCCGTCTTCGGCGTGCTCGCGGGAGCCAAAAATCTTCCCCGCCTCGACCGTCAGCAGCGCGACCGTGAGTGGAGCGGCCGCTGGACGATGAGGCAGGTGAGCGAGCAGACCGTGCTCGTACTCGGCCTCGGCGGGATCGGCCGGGTCGTCGCCGCGAAACTGCACGCGCTGGGAGCGAGGGTCATCGGTACGAGCAGGAAGGACGTCACCGTCACCGGGGTGTCCGACGTCGTGCATCCCGACCGGCTCTCTCCCTCGGCCTCGCGCCTCTCATCGTCGCCGACCTCGCCGAGCACCTGACCGAGCTCAACCGGGAGCAGGGCACGGCCGTTGTGCTCATCGAGCAGAACGCGCGGCTCGCCCTGGACCTGTGCAGCCGCGCCTACGTCCTGGAAGCGGGACGGATCGCCGCCGAGGGCGACAGCGCCGACCTGGCCGCCAGCCCCGACATCGCCCGGGCCTACCTCGGCGAGGCCCAGGTACTCCCAAGCCCTCCGGACGCTCAGGACGACCCGGGTCCGGACGGCCGGGGTTCGGACGAGCCGGGTCCGCACGACCGGGCCACGGCCGACCCCGCACCCACGCCCGGCACTGCCAAGACCGCCCGGGGCAACCAGGACACCGCCGTCCAGGCCGCGCAGGCCGCGACACGGGAGGCGAAATGAGCGACTTCCTCGTCTACCTCATCACCGGACTGGGCACCGGCTGCGGCATCGCGCTGATCGGCAGCGGCCTGGTGCTCATCCACCGGGTGACGCGGGTGGTCAACTTCGCCCAGGGCACCTTCGCCGTCGTCGGGGCGCTGACCGCCATCTCGCTCCTCGACACCGACCTCCCGCACGGGCTCGCCGAACTGCTCGGGGTCGCCGTCGCCGCCGTCGTGGGACTGCTCGTCGGCATGATCGCCATCGGTCGGCGGGGGACCTCGCCGCAGGCCGCGCTGATGGTCACCCTGGGACTGGGCATTCTGGCGTACGCCGTGGAGGTCATGCTCTGGGGGGACCAGGGTCGGTCCTCCGAGGGGCTCTCCGGCGCCGTGACCGTCTTCGGCGCCCGTATCCAGACCCACTACCTGCTCATCATCGGCGTCACCGTGGCCGTCTTCGCCGCGATGGCCACGCTGTTCGGCCGTACCGACGCCGGCAAGGCCCTCTCCGCGTGCTCCTCCAACCCGTACGCCGCCCGCGTCGTCGGGATCTCCGTCACCCGCATGGGGCTGATCGCCTTCGCCATCGGCGGCGCTCTCGGCGGTCTGGCCGGCGTTCTGCTGGCGCCCATGAACTCGATGGCCTTCGACTCCGACGTGGCGCTGATCATCAACGGTTTCGCGGCGGCGGTCGTCGGGTCCATGCATCACATCGGCCGCACCCTGGCCGGTGCGCTGTTCCTCGGAGTGGCCGAAGCGATGGTCGCGGGCTATGGAAGCGCCACGTACCAGACCGTGGTGGCGCTGGGTCTGGTCCTGGCGCTGATGATCGGGCAGGCGGCCCGTACCCACAGCGTCGTGGCGGAGGCCGGATGACGCCTCATCAGTCCTCTGTGGGACGCCCGCTGCCCTCCGCGTACACCGGGTGTATGCACGCATGGGGCACCCCGTCCGTGCTCGATCCGTATCCGCCGCACCAGAAAGGCAGCACGACATGAGCGCCGTCACCTCCGGCCGTGAACGGGCCACCTCCCAGCCCCCCGGCGGCGCGGGGGACACCAGTCGTCGGACGCCCGAGGGCCCCTCGGCGCCCGTTTCGCCGGCCGGGGGAGGCGGGCCGGCCTCGTCGCGGCCGGCGCGGCGGTGGCCGTGACCCTCGCCCTGCCTCCGATGCTGACCGCCGGCCAGCTCTCGGTGTACATCCTGCTCGCCCTGTCCGCCATGGTCACCGTGGGGCTGAGCCTGCTCATGGGCTACGCGGGCCAGGTCTCCATCGGCCAGGCGTCGTTCTACGCCATCGGCGCCTACGCGGCCGGCCTGCTGGGCGTCCACGGTACGCCGCCGCTGCTGGCGCTGGCCGCGGCACCACTGATCGCCGCCCTGTTCGCCGCCGCCATCGGCGGACCGTTGCTGCGGCTGCGGGGGCACCACCTGGCCTTCGCCACCATCGCGCTGCAGCTCATTCTCATCTCCCTGTTGGGCGAGGCGGACTGGGCCGGTGGTTCGGTCGGTCTGCAGGGCATCCCGCGACTCTCCGTCGGAGGTACGGAACTGGGCGAGGACATCCACTACGCCTACCTGGCCTGGGCTGCCGTGGCCGTCACCGTCCTGGTCGCCCGTAACGTCGTCACCTCACGGGCCGGCCGCGGACTGCGCGCGCTGGCCACCAGCGAGACGGCGGCGAGCGCCAGCGGAGTGCCGGTGGCCCGCTACAAACTCGCCGTGTTCACCCTGGCCGCCGCGTTCGCCGGACTCGCCGGAGGGATCTACGCCTTCTTCATCGGCTACATCAATCCGGGGTCCTTCCCGGTCCTGCTGTCCATCCAGTTCCTGGTGATGGCCGTCGTCGGCGGGCTCGGCACCATCTGGGGCGCGCTCCTGGGCGCCACCGCGATCACCCTGATCGTGCAGTTCCTCAACGACCTGGGCTCCAGGCCGGGCATGCCCGCCAGCGCCCCCAGCATCCTCAACTACGCCGTGTACGCCGCCCTTCTCATCCTCGTTGTGCTGTTCCTGCCGCGCGGCATCGTCCCCGCACTGCGCGACGCGTGGCAAGCCCGCCTCGCGGGGCGAGCGTCCTCGTGACACCTAGCCGCTGAGCTTGAGCTTCGCGTACGGCCACTGGTTCTCGCCCGGCGGCTCCGGATTCGATGCCTGTTCCCGCAGCCATGGCTGCGGGAACAGGCATGTGTGTTCAGGCGTGCGGCAGGAGCCGTTCGGCGCCGGCTTCCGGGGCGGCTCGTCCGCCGCCGGGCCGGGTTTGCGCCGGGGACGGAACAGGTCAGCTACGCCCGAGAGCGGTGGTCGTCATTGCCACTCAGGGCCTGTGGGGCCCGGCGGTACCAGGGGCCCGGCGACGCGCAGGTATGCGTCGTCTTCCGCGACGTGGACCCGTTCCTGTTTCCGGCGACCTGCGTGATGATGGCTGACCGGCAGTCGGATCCCTACCGCAGTACGGTCATGGCTGCCGCAGGCTGCGCTTGAGGATCTTGCCGGTGGCCGTCATGGGGAGTGTGTCGGTGAATTCCACCAGGCGGGGGTATTTGTATGCGGCCATGCGCTCCTTGCACCAGCTCACCAGTTCCTCCTCTGTGAGTTCGGCTCCCGGTTGGAGGATGACGAATGCCTTGATCTCCTCGCCGTGGGACTCGTGGGGTACGCCGATGACGGCGACCATGCTTACCGCGGGATGGGTCATGATGACTTCTTCCAACTCGCGCGGGTACACGTTGAAGCCGCCCCGGACGATCATGTCCTTGGCCCGGTCGACGATGTAGTAGTAGCCGTCGGCATCCCGGCGGGCCACGTCGCCGGTGCGGAACCAGCCGTCACTGATGGCTTCGGCGGTGGCGTCAGGGCGGCCGAGATAGCCCTTCATGACGTTGTGTCCACGAATGGCGATCTCGCCGATTTCGCCGTCTGTGACTTCGTTCCAGTGGCTGTCGATCAGCTTGAGCCGTATGCCCCAGACCGGTTGTCCGATCGAGCCGGGCTTTGCTTCCCGTCCGGGGTGGTTGAAGGTGGCGATCGGGCTGGTTTCGGAGAGTCCGTAGCCTTCCCGGACCTGTACACCGAGGACCTTGTGTACCCGCTCCAGGATCTCCACGGGCAACGCGGCGCCGCCGGACAGCGCCATCCGCAGGCTGTCGGCGATGGCTTCCAGGTCGACGGCCGTGTGGTCGGCGCCGAGCAGACCCCAGTACATGGTGGGTACGCCGGCGAAGAAGGTGACTTTCTCTTCCTCCATCAGCTTCAGCGCGGTGGTGGCGTCGAACCGGGGGAGAAGGACGAGCGTCGCTCCTGCGCCGATGCCGGCGTTCATCTGCACGCTCTGGCCGAAAGAGTGGAAGAGCGGCAGTGTCACCAGGTGCACATCATGGTTGACGGTGCCGAACGTCCTGTGGCAGACGACGGCGTTGAGCAGCATGTTGGTGTGGGTCAGCTCGGCGCCCTTGGGCCTGCCGGTGGTTCCGCTGGTGTAGAGGATCACCGCCGTGTCGGTCGCCTCCGTGGCGACCGATTCGAACTCGGTCGACAGTTGAGCCACGGCTTCCCCCAGAGTGGCCGCTCCCTCCGCTGTGCCGGGAGACGAGGCGGCGGCTGTGATGAGGAAGAAGTGCTCGCACCCGTCGACTTCGGAGAACCCGCGCCGGCCCTCCGCGCCCAGCGGGAGTTCAGCCGTGCCTTCGAAGCAGAAGTAGGCCTTGGCCCCGGAGTCGGCCAGATGGTAGGCGATCTCCTCTGCCTTGAGCAGGATGTTGAGCGGGACCACGACTGCGCCCGCTTTGAGGATGCCGTAGTAGATGATCGGGAAGTCCGGCACGTTCGGGCAGGACAGGGCCACCCGGTCACCGGGGCGCACTCCGTGCTCCACCAGTAGGTTCGCCACTCGGTTTGCGGAGCTGTCCAGGGCCGCGTAGGAAAGACGTGTCTCCCCGAGCACCAGGGCGTCTCGGCCCGGAAGCCGCTGGGCGGTGTCCTCGAGCAGCATTGCCAGGTTCAGCACGTGGTTCTCCTTGGACTGTGGCGTGCGTTGGCACCAGTACGGTGTTCTGAGTGGACCTGCAGGTGATCTGGGACGGCGCCCGTCCGCGCAGCGCGCATCGGCACTGCCCCGGTGAGGTGGTCGCGTCGGTGGCTAGTCGGCCTCTCGTACCGGCAGGATGACCGCCGAGGGGCGGGCGGGGTCGTGGTAGACCTCTTGGTCGGCGGCTCTGAGGGTGGTGGCCGTGGCATGCGGCTCGCCGGTGCCCGGATTGCGGGCGTAGCGGGGGAACGCGCCGCTGGCGACCTGGACTCTGATGCGGTGGCCCTTTTTGAACCGGTGCGCGGTAGGCCACATCTCGACGGAGGCACAGGTGAGGTCGTCAGCTTTGGACAAGCTGATCAGGCCGTCACAGACGTTGTACGAGCGCCCGCGGTCGTCCACGTCGCAGAGGCGGACGAAGACGTCGCTGTGGGACAGACTGGAGCGGAACCATATCTCGGCGCTTACGTTGCCGATGATCTCGACGTCCCGGTCGAGCGGGGTGGTGGTGTAGGTGAGCACGTCCTTACGGGCCTCCACAGCCGAGTTGTCCGTGCGGGCTCCGCTGCCCTGCAGCCGGACGCCGCCCACGGCCGGTGTGGGATCCGAAGGGTCGTAGCGGTATCGGTCGGGGGCCGAGTCGCCGGCCTGTTCCTGGGACAGCGCGCCACCGGGCTGGAGGTGGAAGCGGCGTGGGGAGTATCCCGGCGGCGGCCAGGACTCGACGTCCCGCCAAGCTTCCTCGCCCATCACATACAGGCGCACCGGTGCGCGGTCCGGTGGTTGCTCGCCGCGGGCGTGCGCGAGCCCGAACTCGAGCGTTTCCCGCAGGCCCGCGCCCAGAACGGCGGTGGTGGTGCCGTGAGACCACGGCCCGACGGTCAGCCGGGCCGGTCGTCCTGCCTCGCGCAGGGCTTGGTAGTCGCGCAACTGGCTGGGCAGAAAGATGTCGTACCAGCCGGCGACCGAGCTGACGGGTACCGTGACCTGGGCCACCCGGCTCCGGTGGTCGGTCTCGGCCCAGTACGGATCGTCGGCATCGTGGTTCAGGAAGTCCTGTACGTGTTCGGAGGTGCGACCGACGGCCGTGACGTCGGCCCGGTTGAGGGGCAGGGTGGAATAGGCGCGTCGCAGCCTTCTCGCGCCGAGGAACTGCCGGAGCAGCGCCCCGCGGCGTTCCTGGACCTCGACCAGGGCACCCCAGCTGATCACTGTCTCCATGGCGAAGGCGTCCTTGCGGAGCAGCCCGAGCAAGAGCGCGGAATCGGTGACCACGGGGACCATCGCCTTGACCTCGCTCGGTACCTGATCGGCGATCGCCCACTGCGTGTATCCGAGATAGCTGCCTCCGGCAAGCACGATCGCCCCGCCGAACCACGGCTGCTCGATCAGCCACGCCGCCGTGTCCAGCCCGTCCGCCCGCTCATGCCGGAACACGTCGAAAGTGCCACCAGAGCCGAACGTGCCGCGACAGCTCTGCATCAGCACCTGGAAGCCTCGCTCGGCCAGCGGCCGGGCGAACGATTCATTGGCAAAGCCACGCCGCCCATAGGGCGTGCGGACGAGCGCGGTCGGCAGACCATTGCCCCCCTCTCGTGGTGCCCACCGGTCGGCCAGCAGTTCCACGCCGTCGGACATGGGCACGCGAAGGTCGCGCTGTACGACCAGATCGCGGGTCAGGGGAGGCGGGAGGTGTAGAAGGCGTTGGACGAGGTGACTGCTCAGACTCGTCGGGAGCGGCAGCTTCAGTGGACGACGACCAGGTCGTTCGGATCGCTGCCCGGAGGCCGCCCGGGCAGGGGAGTCGGTGGGTGACACGTCGGCTCTGTCCCTCTCTGTGGTGCTGGGTGGTCAGTTCGTGCGAAGAGCCTTGCCACGGATCTGCTTGTCGAGGTCGTCCCAGAGAGGTCGCAGCAGTTCGTGCCCCATCCCCGGGTAGGTGGTCAGCGTTGAGTCCGGGATGACGTTGTGCAGTTCGGCGGAGGCGATGGGGGCGATCGGTCGGTCCGCGTCGCCGCGCGCGATGGTGGTGGGGACCTGTATGTCGCGCAGTGCTGGGGCGCGGTCTGGTGAGGCGTCCACGGCGGCCACCCGGCGTCCATCGCACCTGGGTGCGCCTGCCATCGGCGCAGGGTTGAAGACAGGCATCCGGAGTACCGGGGCGATGGTCGTGTGTCGCCAGAACTTGTTCAGCCGGGGCGCGCTCAGGATCGGGGGACTAACAGCAGCATGGGGGACCTCCGGCGGCCGGCGGAGGGGCCGGTGGTGTCGTGGCGACGCTATCGATCATGGCTCCTCCACTGGAACCTTGCGGCCGCGGGGCAGAGCCGATGCGACAGAGCCGAAAACGCGTAGCAGCCGCTGTCATGGCCGGCCGGGGGCCCCGTGGCTTGCTGCACGCTAATACGTATTAGGCGACGACGCAATGAAATGCGCCTGAAACGCGCCAGGCCTTGGAATGCGCGCTGTCGGCTCTATGGATGGATCGCCCGTGCGCAGATGCGACCTACGAGGACCGGGCGGTGCACCAGGCACAGGAACTCACCGTCGGTATCGACGTCGGGCCTCGCTCAGGCCGACGACCTGGGCGGCAGGCCAGTGTGCCGGGGTCGACAGGTCCATGGAAATGATGAAGAGAGCCGGAATGGTGAGGGATGCGAGGGGAAGGTCCAGGATCCCCGACGGAGTCCGCTCGCCGACCGGCAACACCACCACACGACGGTCACACGACGGGAAGTCATCAACGGGCTACGTCGTCTCGCGCTGAATGAGGGCGAGGATGTCGCCCGAGCCTGGCCGGCGCGGCGTCGGTGGGGCGGCAGCGCCGACCATCGAGAGGATGCTTGTGGTGACATTCCCGGCCGCTGCGGTGAGGTCCATCCCGATGGTGGTCAGGGCCGGTACGGCGAGCGAGGCCAGCGGGAGGTCGTCGACGCCGATGAGCGCCAGGTCGGCCGGGACGGCGATGTGCTGTGAAGGGCAATTCGCCAGGACGGCGAGAGCCAGCAGATCGTTGAAGGCGGCGACTGCCGTGACCGGCGTGGCGCCCTGTGTCCACTCCGCAACGGCGGCCCGGGCGCCGGCCCGCGAGTAGCGCATGCTGACGACCCGCGGCGGTGGCAGACCCAGGTCGTTGCAGGCCCGGGTGGCTCCCTGCAGGCGGGGCAGGCAGAAGGGGCGCTCCCGGGGGTCGTCCAGGGCGGCGTAGCCGATGTGCCGGTGTCCACGGGCCGCGAGGTGCTGGATCTGCATGCGTCCGATGTCCTCCTGGTTCAGTCCGGTCAGCCGGGAACCGTCCGGTGTGAACAGGCCGTCGAGCAAAGGGATTTCCGCTCGATGCAGTGACTGCGCGTCGTCGGGCGGCAGACTGCCGAACGCGACGACCACCGCCGGCTGAACGTGCTGCCACAGCTCGGCCAGCGGCGTGGCCGTCCCGGCATGGTGCAGGTATACGCAGGTGTAGCCGGCCTCGCCCAGCGACCGGACGAGGGCCAGTTTGAACTGCTCCATGGCCTCGGCGACGGGCAAGTCCGGAATCACGCAGAGCACGACCTTGCTCCGGCCCTTGCGCAGCGCCCGTCCGGCCCCCGATGGCACATAGCCCAGACGCTTCGCTGTTTCCAGCACCCGACGGCGGGTCTCGGCGGAGAGACCGTGCTCGTCCCTCCCGTTCAGCACGAAACTCACTGTGGTCTGTGAGACCCCGGCCTCCCGCGCCACGTCCTTGCTGGTGACCCTTCCCAACGCCCCTCCTGAACCCTTGCCACACATCCATGCAGAGGCTACGGTACGGCGACCAGCGACCTAATACGTATTAGAGCGCCGTCGCGGGCCTGCGAGGAGAGAGACCCCCACGCCCGTTTTGCCCGAGCCGCCCACCCCCAGCCCCACGACTGTCTTCGTGCGCGCCGACGGGGTGGCCCACACAAGGGAGTGATCTGTCATGGGCGACACGATCCCCGTCAGCACCGACACGACGCCTGGCCGCGTCCCTTCCCCCGCCGATCCGGTCCGCCTGAGCCGCCTGCTCGCTTTCGTGTTCCCGGCGACCACCGCCACATACGCCCTGTTCAACGCGATCGGGGTGATCCTTCTCCCCGCACAGGTGGCGCGACTCGCGCCCGACTCCAAGGTCGGTGTGCTGGCGCTGCTGACGACGCTGGGCGCGGTGGCCTCGATGATCGCGCTTCCCACCGGAGGAGCGCTGTCGGACCGCACGCGGTCCCGGTTCGGACGACGCGCCCCCTGGCTGGTTCTGATGGCCGGCGTGTCCGCGGTTCTGACGATCGCCATGGGCCTGAGCACCGGGCTGGTCGTCCTCGCGATCCTGGTCCCCGTCCTGTGGTTCACCTCGAACTTCTATGCAGGGGCGATCTCGGCGATCCTCCCCGACCGCGTGCCCGTGGGCCGCCGTGGTGTCGCCTCCGCGGTCATCGGGCTCGGCACTCCGGTGGGCATTCTCTTCGGCGTCAACCTGGCCAGCCGAGTCAGCCAGGTCTGGGCATACACGCTCCTTGCGCTGGTGCTGCTCGTCACGACGCTCGCCCTCGTGTTCGGTGCGCGCGAACCGTCCTCGCTCGACCTGGCCACGCCGAGACCGAAGGAACGACGCCATGCGGTCGCGGCTGTCCGGGAGTTCTTCCGCGCGTTCGGCCACCGTGACTTCGCCCTGGCCTTCGCCAGCCGGTTCGGCTTGTTCCTGGCCTACTTCACGGTTTCCGGTTACCTCTTCTACGCCGTGCAGGACTACATCGGGGCCGAGAACGTCCCCGGCGGCAATGTCGCCGTCGCGGTGAGCACCCTCTCGACGGTGTCGTTCGGCACCTGGATCGCCGTCGCCACGCTCTGCGGCTGGCTCGCCGACAAGGTCGACCGGCGCAGGCTGTTCATCGCGATCAGCGCCATCGGTCTGGGACTGTCCCAGGTCATACCGATGGTCAGCCACAGCTGGGGCGCGATGCTCGTGTACTCCGCCGTCTCGGGCGCGGCCCTGGGCACGTACTTCGCGGTCGACCTCGCCGTCATGTCGCTGGTCCTGCCGGACAAGGAGAACGAAGGGCGCGATTTCGCGATTCTCAACGTCGCCACCGGCCTGCCCCAACTCGCCGCACCGGCCATCGCCGGCTCACTCATCGGACTCGGCGGCTACGGCTCACTGTTCCTTTTCAGCAGCGTGTGCGCCGTGATCGCCGGTGCGCTGGCCATGGGCATCCGCTCGATCCGATAGCAGAACGGAGACTTTCATGACCATGGTCACCACGCCCGGAGGGGTGTCGCTCAGCTACGACACCTTCGGCGATCCCGGGCGCCCCCCGCTGCTGCTGATCCAGGGCCTCGGGGCCCACATGATCGGATGGCACGCCGATCTGTGCCGACAACTCGCCGACGCCGGCTTCCACGTCCTCCGCTTCGACAACCGGGACGTCGGCCTGTCGCAGAAGTTCCCGCAGGGCGGCTACACCCTGGCCGACATGGCGAACGACACCGCGGGCCTCCTCACCGCGCTCGACATTCCCGCAGCGCACGTGGTGGGACAGTCGATGGGCGGCATGATCGCCCAACAGCTCGCCCTCGACCACCCCACGCGGGTACTGACCCTCGCCCTGATCTACACGACGCCCAGCACGGACTTCATCGCCGGACGCGACCTGGTCGACGAGCGCACGGACCGTCCCCCCGCCCGTGATCGCGACGAGGCGATCGCGCTGTACCTGGACAACGAATCAGTGTGCGCCTCACCCGCATACCCCCAGGACATCGCGTGGCTGCGCGAACTCGGCGGCCGGATGTACGACCGGGACTACGACCCCGACGGCATCGTGCGACAGGTGGAGGCACTCGACAACTCCCCCGACCGTACGCCTCATCTGCACCGCATCACCGTGCCCACCACGATCCTGCACGGTGACGGCGACCGCTTGATCGATCCAGGCGCGTCCCAGGCCATGCACGAGCTGATCCCGGATTCGAATCTGACCATCCACCGCGGGATGGGCCACGAGCTTCCCCGTCCGCTCTGGCCTCAGATCGTCACCCAGATCCGGAACAACACCACACGAGAGGGAAGGTGAATGACCGCAGTACAGGTGGAAGGCCTCGTCTCCCGCGGATTCGAGCCGATCGCGGACGCCTTCGCCGACAATTTCCAGCAGCGCGGCGACACAGCCGCCTCCTGACTGGTGTACGCAAGGGGAGCTCCCGTCGTGGACATCTGGGCCGGGCACACCACCCTGCGCGCCTGGACGCCCGAGACCCGCACCGTCATGTTCTCCGTCAGCAAGGGAGTCACCACCGTCTGCCTGCTGATGGCCGCCGAGCAAGGACTGATCGACCTCGACGCCCCCGTGGCGCAGTACTGGCCGGAGTCCGCCGAAAACGGCAAGGAGGCGACTACCGTACGGCAGCTTCTCCCGCACCGGGCCGGTCTGGATGCTGGGCAGCGCGATGTTGGTGATGGTGTTGTCGAGAACCATCATCAGCTGCGCCGTGGCGATCACGCCGCACTCGACGGTCTGTACGGCCGCGTCCGTAGCCCGCCGATCCGAGGGCAGACCGTCCGGGGGACGGTGCGGTCCCGCCGCCGCAGACATCCAGACCGTGCGGGTCGGCAGTGGTGAAGGTCACGGAGGCTGGTGAAGGCCGGTGCGTAGGCTGGTCGCCGTCGTTGTGGCAGCAGATCTGGGAGCCCGATGGCCCCAGGACGCGGCCTGATGATGCGTCAGGAAAGTCGGCAATTGGTCAGCGTGAGTCCTCGAACCCTGCGAATGCTGACCGGAAATGCGACTCGTTGTAAGGTAAGGAAACAGCCCTTGACCTGCAAAAACGCAGGCAGGGAGCCTAGGTCCGGGAGTGCCTCCATGCTGCGCACCATGTTCAAGTCCAAGATCCACCGTGCCACCGTCACCCAGGCCGACCTGCACTATGTCGGGTCCGTGACCATCGACGCCGACCTGCTCGACGCCGCCGACCTGCTGCCCGGCGAGCTCGTGCACATCGTCGACGTCACCAACGGCGCCCGCCTGGAGACGTACGTCATCGAGGGCGAGCGCGGCTCGGGGGTCGTCGGGATCAACGGTGCCGCGGCCCATCTCGTCCATCCCGGGGACCTGGTGATCATCATCAGTTACGCTCAGGTCTCCGACGCCGAGGCCCGCGCCCTGGAGCCCAGGGTCGTGCACGTGGACAGCGGCAACCGGGTCGTGGCCCTGGGTTCGGACGCCTCCGAGCCGGTGCCGGGTTCGGACCAGCGGCGCAGCCCGCAGGCCGTCACCCTCTGAGGCCACGCGCGGCCGCCCGGCGTCTTCGATCCGCACGCGAGGAGTGCCATGAGCGACGTACAGATCCGTGACGACCGGGCGGCCGGCCGACTGGAAGCCTTCGCCGGCGACGGACTGGCCGGTCACATCCAGTACTTCCTCCTCGAATCCCCGCAGCGCGCGCTCGTCCCGGTCCATACGATCGTCGAGCCCGCGCACGAGGGACAGGGCGTCGCGGGCTCGTTGGCCCGGGAGCTGTACGGCATCGCGGCCCGCGAGGGCGTCGTCGTCGTGCCCCTGTGCCCGTACGTCGCCAGGTGGGCCGAACGGCACCCCGAGGAGGCCCCGGCCGTCGGTCCGGAGCTGCTGCGGGCGGCGAAGGACTGGCTCGTCGCCCATCCCGAAGGGTTCTGAGGAACGCGTCGCAGGCCCGGTCGGGGCAGGCTCCGCCGACCGGGTGACTGCCCGTGCGGGCGACGGGTACCCGTGGCAGAAGTCCATGGCCGACGTATCCCACTGGCTGGAGGACGCGATGACGCATCCCGAACCGGACCCCGTGCACCCCGGCCCCACCCCGGGCCCGGGCCCCGACCGCCCGGAACCCTTCCCGCAGCCCCCGCTCCCCGATCCCGTCCCCACGCCCGTCCCCACCCCGGGACCGGACCCCATCCCGAACCCTCCGGGCCCGGACCCGGTCCCGGGCGAACCAAGGCCGGGCCCGCTGTCGTAGGGGGTAGCGGAACAAACGCATGTGGCCCGGCGTGGACATCTCCACTCCGGGCCACATCAACGAACTCAGGGGCGCGGGGAACCGCGCGACCAGCCACAGACAACCCGCAGCCGCCGACCGGTCCGCGCCCCCTCCCCCTAGGCCTCGATCTCGCCCCGGCCCTGTCCCCACAGCGTGTGGAACGACCCCTCCCGGTCCACCCTCCGGTACGTGTGCGCCCCGAAGAAGTCCCGCTGCCCCTGCGTGAGCGCCGCAGGCAACCGCTCAGCACGCAGCGCGTCGTAGTACGCCAGCGCCGCCGCGAACCCGGGCGTCGGCACACCCTGACGCGTCGCGGCCACCAGCACCTCGCGCCAGTCGTCCTGCGCCGCCGCGATCTCCTGGGCGAACGTGTCGTCGGAGAGCAGGCTCGGCAGGTCGGGCCGGGCGTCGTACGCCGCGCGGATCCGGTCGAGGAAGGCCGCGCGGATGATGCAGCCGCCCCGCCAGATCGACGCCACCTTGCCGAGGTCGATGTTCCAGTCGTACTCGTCGCGGGCCGCGTCGATCTCGTGGAAGCCCTGGGTGTACGACACGATCTTGGAGGCGTACAGCGCCTGCTCGACCCGGTCGGCGAAGGCACCGGCCTCGGCCGCGCTGAGCGGCGTGGCCTTGGGGCCGGCCAGCGAGCGGGAGGCGTCGCGCAGCGCGGCGTGGCCCGACAGGGAGCGCGCGAAGACGGCCTCGGCGATGCCGGAGACCGGGACGCCCAGGTCCAGCGCGATCTGGACGGTCCAGCGGCCGGTGCCCTTCTGCTCCGCCTGGTCGACGACCACGTCCACGAACGGCTTGCCGGTGGCCTCGTCCACGTGCGCCAGTACCTCGGCCGTGATCTCGATCAGATACGAGTCGAGGCGGCCGGTGTTCCAGGTGCGGAAGATCTCGGCGATCTGCGCGGGGGTGTAGCCGGCCACGTCGCGCAGCAGCTGGTACGCCTCGCCGATCAGCTGCATGTCGGCGTACTCGATGCCGTTGTGGACCATCTTCACGAAGTGCCCGGCGCCGTCCGGCCCCACGTGCGTGACGCACGGCGCGCCGTCGGAGGCCTTCGCGGAGATCTTCTCCAGCATCGGGCCGAGGGAGTCGTACGACTCGACCGGGCCGCCGGGCATGATGCTCGGGCCGTTGAGCGCGCCCTCCTCGCCGCCGGAGATGCCCGCGCCGACGAAGTGGATGCCCTGCTCGCGCAGCGCGGCCTCACGGCGGCGGGTGTCGGCGAAGTGCGCGTTGCCACCGTCGATGATCATGTCGCCGGGCTCCAGGAGCGGCGCGAACTCCTCGATCACCGCGTCCGTCGGTCCGCCCGCCTTCACCATGACGACCAGGCGCCGGGGCCGCTCCAGCGCCTGCACGAAGTCCTTGGCGGTCTCGGCCGCGATGAAGTCGCCCTCGTGCCCGTGCTCCTTGATCAGTGCGTGGGTCTTCGCCGCGGAGCGGTTGTGGACGGCGACCGTGTAGCCGTTGCGGGCGAAGTTGCGGGCGAGGTTGCTCCCCATGACCGCGAGGCCCGTGACGCCGATCTGGGCTGAAGTGCTCATACGGTTGGCTCCTATGGATCCTGATATCGGTGGTGCCGTTCCTGCCCGCCAGTATTGTCCTTCCGGTCATCCTGACGTGCACCGGCCCCGTCCGCACTGCGCGGCCTGCCGGGCTTGAGTACGCAGGAAGGGCCCTACCTGCCTCAATGGGGCGCGCAACCCGATCGCTTGCGCGCCGTCCCTGGTCACTCGCGCGCCGGACGGGGGCACTTACGCGCCGGAGCAGGTCGCTTACTCGCCACTCGTGGGACGGGAGCGGCTGATTTTTCGTCTTGCCATGGCCTGTTCGCGGCACTTACTTTTGCGGCTCATGGCATATGCGAGGGGGGCTTCTCCATGGCCGTACGCGGTCGGCACCGCCGGTACCAGCCGAACAGGATCAACCGCGCCTCACTCACCGTCACGGCGGGCGGCGCCGGGATGGCGCTCCCGCTGATCGGCACCGGGGTCGCGGAAGCGGCCGATGTCGAGACCTGGGACAAGGTCGCGGCCTGTGAGTCCACCAACGACTGGAACATCAACACCGGGAACGGGTACTACGGCGGTCTCCAGTTCAGCCAGTCCACCTGGGAGGCCTTCGGCGGCACGGCCTACGCCGCCCGCGCGGACCTGGCCACCAAGGAACAGCAGATCGCGATCGCCGAGAAGGTCCTCGACGGGCAGGGACCCGGCGCCTGGCCGGTGTGCTCGGAGCGCGCGGGCCTCGCGCGGGGCGGTGACGGGCCCACCCGCATGATCGAGGACGTGAAACCGCAGACCACGCCTCAGTCACAGGCCGGCAAGGTCGAGATGTACACGGTGATCCGGGGTGACACCCTCTCGGAGATCGCCGACTCCCAGGACGTGCGGGGCGGTTGGCGCAAGCTCCACGAGGCCAACCGCAAGACCATCGGCTCCGACCCGGACGTGATAGTCCCCGGCCAGCGGCTGAGCCTGAACACGGCGGGTCAGAAGAAGGAGCAGAAGAAGGAGCAGCAGAAGAAAGAACAGAAGAAAGAACAGAAGAAGGTCCAGAAGGAGCAGAAGGCCGACAAGCAGCAGACGTCCGAGAAGCGGCAGGAGTCGGCGTCCCTCGTCGCCCCGGTCAGCGCCTCCCTCGGCACGCCCTACCGCGCCTCGGGCTCCTCCTGGTCGAAGGGCTACCACACGGGCGTCGACTTCCCCGTGGCGACCGGCAGCTCCGTGAAGTCCGTGGCCGCCGGGGAGATCGTCACCTCGGGCTGGGGCGGCTCCTTCGGCTACCAGGTGGTGATCCGGCACGCCGACGGCCGTTACACGCAGTACGCCCATCTGTCGGCGATCTCCGTGAAGGCCGGCCAGAACGTGGGCGCGGGCCAGCGCATCGGCCGCTCCGGCTCCACCGGCAACAGCTCGGGCCCGCATCTGCACTTCGAGGTGCGGACGGGGCCCGGCTTCGGCAGCGACATCGATCCGATCGCCTATCTGCGGGCGGGAGGGGTCCGGATCTGACGCGGTGCGGGAGGTCCGACGCGGTGCGGGAGGTCCGACGCGGTGCGGGAGGCCCCGTCCGGGCCTCCCGCTCAGGATTTCACGCGGTCGCGATGCCGGTCGAGGAGTGCCCTGGGCACATACAGCTCGCCGTGGAACGGCCGCAGCAGCAGGCCGGGCGGAGCGTCGTCCTCGTCCGCCGCGCTCCTCCCCAGGAACGGGGCCGGTACGACCACGCGCTTGTCCAGGCCGATCGCGTCGCCGGCGTCCGGGGCCCCTGCGGTCTGCCGCGGAAGCCCGGCGAGCAGCTCCTCCAGGGCGAGGGACTCCCGGTCGGTGGCCGTGACCGTGACGTCCTCGTGGGCCCGCTCCGCCCGGACCTCGTCGCCGAGGCGCTCGGTGGTCAGCAGGATCAGACCGCCCGCCGCGACGACGCCGCAGCCCAGCGCGAGGAGGGTGCCGGTCGTGCCGTAGCGGAACGTCTCGCCGAACATCGTGATGCCGACCGCGGCCGCCACCACCGGGTTCACCACGGTCAGCGTGGCGAGCGGGGCAGTGAGGCCGCCGCCCCGGTAGGCGGCCTGGGACAGCAGCAGACCGGCCGTCGCGAAGACACCTATGACCGCGAGGGTCGGCAGGTCGGACGGTGTGACGCCGTCCGTCCAGTCGACGGCGACCGTCTTCGTGAACACCGAGGACATGCCGAACGCGACACCGGAGGCGACCGCCAGCAGGATGCTGCGCACCGCCGGGTGCCGATGCGCCGCGCGGCCCGCCATCATCAGCGCCGCCACCGCGCCACCGCTGACCACGGCCACCACCACACGCTGGGGAGTGTCCAGCGACTGCACGTCGGCCGAGCCGACCAGGGAGAGCAGGCCGGCGAGACCCACCGTTGCCATGATCGCGCCCCGCCAGGCCGTCGCACCCGCCTTGCGGCCCACGAAGAGCGCCGCCATGGGCAGGACGAAGACGATGGTCAGCGCGCCCAGCGGCTGCACCAGGCTCAACGGGCCGTAGGCCAGGGCCACCACGTGCAGCAACCCGCCGAGGCCGTTCAGTGCGACGGCGGCCCACCAGACAGGCCGGCGCAGCGGCGCGTAGGGCTGACCGGGGGAGGACACCGCGACACGCTCCTGGACGATCGCCCCGCCCGCGTACGCGACGGCGGAGACGAACGACAGCAGCACGGACAACGCGAGGGCGCTCATGATCGGCTCCTCAGCGAAGCGTGAGGGGTACCCGCCCGGCGCGGTGAACGGTCGGCTTTCATAAGGACCACGATGCCTCGCGAAAGTGTTCCCGTCGTCGTACCTGAGCACGCAATGAGTCCTACTGCCGATGGAGTACGACGGGCCCTGCGTCATACCCAGGGTGGGGGGACACGGAGTGCAAGCCTCCTGGTGAGCGCACCCGCGGGCTCTGGTACTACTCGTCCTCGTGCATCACGACCCCGCCCTCACCGCCCTCTCGTCCCTCGGCGGCTTCTTCGTACTACGCACGGGAGAACCACCGCACGGCCCGCTGCCCACACTCGCGGAGGCCTACGCGGCACGGGATGCCGATGTGGAACGGGAGGTTTACGCGAATCCCGTAATTTTCCGTGTCCGGAAGGTCGCGCGGAGTGTGCGGACGCCCGAGCCGCGCGTGGCCGCCTCCATCGCGCACCTCGGCTTCGCCGCCCGCCTGTGGTCGGTGGCCCTCGGTGCGGCCGCCCTGTACGGCCGCGTCCCCGACCTCGACCCGCGCCTCCTGCGCTGGGACGCGGACGCGAGCGCCCCGGACGAACTGTGGCTGACCGAGGTGCGGAGCCTGCCCGCCGAGCGGATCGGCGAGGTCGTACGGGACGGTCATCTCGTACCGCTGGCGGCGGCTCTGCGCGCTCAACTGCCCGTCTCCGAGCGCCTGCTGTGGGGGAACGCGGCCTCCGCGCTCATGGGCGCCGTGCGTCAGATCGACCGCTGGGCCGCCGCCAACGGCCGTACGGACGCGGCGAGTCGGGCCCGCGCGCTCGCCGCCGACCTGTTCACGCACCCCGACCTGGCCGGCACGCTCGACCCGGTGACGTACCGCCGCCGCAGTTGCTGCCTCTACTACCGGCTGCCCGGTGGGGGGCTGTGCGGCGACTGCTGCTTCGACCGGCCGCCCGGCACGTGATCCCTCCGTGGTCCGCGCCGCACCTGACATCGGGCGCGCCACCACGCGAAATCGTGGTCTTCCCCAACCGACCCTTCTGGGTGACCATGTGGGAAACAGCCGCTGAGACAGGGGGTTCCGGGTGCGAGTCGGCCTGCTGACCCGGGAGTATCCGCCCGACGTCTACGGTGGCGCGGGCGTCCATGTCGAGTTCCTCGCCCAAGAGTTGAGGTCCCTCGTCGATCTGGACGTGCACTGCTGGGGTGAGGGAGCGGGCGGCGGCGTCGTACGCCACCGGCCGTGGTCCGCGCTCGACGGCGCCAACGACGCGCTGCGCACCTTCTCCGTGGACCTCTCCATCGCGGCCGGTCTCGAAGGCCGGGAACTGGTCCACTCGCACACCTGGTACGCCAACCTCGCCGGCCACTTCGGCAAGCTGCTGCACGGCATCCCGCATGTGATGACTGCCCACTCGCTGGAGCCGCTGCGCCCCTGGAAGGCCGAGCAACTCGGCGGCGGCTACGCCCTGTCCAGCTGGGCCGAACGCACTGCCGTGGAGTCCGCCGACGCGGTGATCGCCGTCTCCGGGGCCATGCGCGACGACATCCTCGGCTGCTACCCCGCCCTGGACCCGGCGAGGCTCCACGTCGTGCACAACGGCATCGACACCTCCCTCTACACGCCGGACCACGACACGGACGTCCTCGACCGGATCGGCATCGACACCGGTCGCCCGTACGTCCTGTTCGTCGGCCGCATCACCCGGCAGAAGGGTGTGCCCCACCTGCTGCGCGCCGTGCGGGACATCGACCCGGCGGTGCAGGTCGTGCTCTGTGCGGGCGCGCCCGACACCCCGGAGATAGACCAGGAGTTCCGCGATCTCTTCGCGGAACTGAGCCGCGCACGCGAGGGCCTGTTCTGGATACCGCAGATGCTGCCGCGCCCGGATGTGATCCAGCTCCTCACGCACGCCGCCGTGTTCGTCTGCCCGTCGGTGTACGAGCCGCTGGGCATCGTCAACCTGGAGGCCATGGCCTGCGGAACGGCCGTGGTGGCCTCGCGGGTCGGCGGCATCCCGGAGGTCGTGGAGGACGGCGTCACGGGCCTCCTCGTGTCGACCGAGGACGACTTCGAAGCTCAGCTGGCCCGCGCTCTCGACTCGGTCCTCGCCGATCCCGGGACGGCCGCCCGGATGGGTGAGGCCGGACGGGAGCGTGCGGTGCGGGAGTTCGGCTGGGACGCGGTCGCCCGGCGGACGGTCCAGCTTTACGAAGAAGTCCTCAAACAGGGGTAATCAAAACAGGGGTAATCAAGGGACAGGGTTCGGCACAACCGGGCGTAGAGGGGCGGCGGGATGCGGCGCGGTGGACCTTCGGTGCTGGGAATCGTACTGGCGGGCGGTGAGGGCAAGAGACTGATGCCCCTGACCGCCGACCGCGCGAAACCAGCGGTGACCTTCGGCGGAACGTATCGACTGGTGGATTTCGTCCTCTCCAACCTCGTCAACGCGGACATCCTGCGCATCTGCGTACTCACGCAGTACAAGTCGCACTCGCTGGACCGGCACATCACCACGACCTGGCGGATGTCGAGCCTGCTGGGCAACTACGTCACCCCGGTCCCGGCCCAGCAGCGGCTCGGCCCGCGCTGGTACCTGGGCAGCGCGGACGCACTCCTGCAGTCCCTGAACCTGGTGCACGACGAACAGCCGGAGTACGTCGCCGTGTTCGGCGCCGACCACGTCTACCGCATGGACCCCCGCCAGATGCTGACGCAGCACATAGAGGGCGGCGCGGGCGTGACGGTGGCCGGCATCCGTGTGCCGCGCACGGAGTCGTCGTCCTTCGGCGTGATCACGCCGGGCTCCGACGGCCGGATTGTCGAACGCTTCCTGGAGAAGCCGGCCGACCCGCCGGGCCTGGTCGATGACCCCGAATGCGTGTTCGCCTCGATGGGCAACTACATCTTCACCACCAAGGCCCTGGTGGAGGCGCTCCAGCGGGACGCCGAGGACGAGAACTCCGTCCACGACATGGGCGGCTCGATCCTGCCCCAGCTCACCGACCGGGGCGAGGCCCAGCTGTACGACTTCAGCGCCAACCACGTGCCCGGCGAGACCACCCGCGACCAGGGCTACTGGCGAGACGTCGGTTCGCTCGACGCCTACTACGACGCCCATATGGACCTCATCGCCGAGCGCCCCGCCTTCAATCTCTTCAACCGCAGCTGGCCCATCTACACCAGTTCCGGTCAGCTCTCCCCGGCCCGCTTCAACGCGGGCGGCATCGCCAGCGAGTCGATCATCAGTGCGGGCTGCCTGATACGTGGCCAGGTGACGAGGTCCGTCCTGTCACCGGGGGTCGTCGTCGACCCGGGCGCCGTCGTCCAGGGCTCGGTCCTGCACGACAACGTCCACATAGGGCGCGGCGCGGTCGTACGGGGCGCCGTGCTCGACAAGAATGTCCAGGTGCCCCCGGGTGCCACCATCGGCGTCAACCCCGAGCGGGATGCCGAGCTGTACACGGTCTCCAGGGGTGGCGTGATCGCCCTGGGGAAGGGCCAGCAGGTGCCGTAGCCCCTCCGCGGGGGACGCCGGTCGGCTGTGTGCTCCGGCACGTCACGCTGGGCCGGTCGGGTTGTGATGGCTCCCGAGTGGCCACGGATGTCCCATGAGTCCCGCCTTTCACACCATGGCGGGACTTAACCTGCTGTTAACTGAGCGTAGCTTGATCGTGCTTGACCGTAATCGCCCGAGGGCGATTGACTGCTGACTCACCCGTCGTCGACGCGAGGCAAGCCATTGACTTCTGACCTGCTCGCACCACTCGACCTGGCGTTCTGGAACATCGAGTCCGCCGAACACCCCATGCACCTGGCCGCCCTCGGCGTCTTCACGGCGAACTCGCCCACCGCGGGTGCCCACGCAGCCGAACTGCTCGCCACGCGGGCCGCCGCGGTGCCCGGGCTGCGGATGCGGATCCGGGACGTCTGGCTCCCGGACGTACGGCTGCCGCTGGCGTTCGGCGGCGCCACCCGGGAGCCCGTCGCCGACTTCGAGCCCTTCGACCACGTCCGGCTGCACGCGCCGACCGCCGACTTCCACGAGGTGGCCGGGCGCCTGATGGAGCGACCTCTGGAGCGCGGCCGGCCGCCGTGGGAGGCGCATGTGCTGCCGGGGCGGGACGGCACCTCCTTCGCCGTGCTGTTCAAGTTCCACCACGCCCTGGCCGACGGACTGCGGGCGCTGACGCTCGCCGCCGCCGTCATGGACCCCATGGACATGCCCGCGCCCCGGCCGCGTCCCGCGGAGCCGCCGCCGCGCGGCCTCCTCGGCGAGGTGCGCAGGCTGCCCGGCCTGGTCCGGGGCACCTTCTCCGACCTCGGCCGCGCCCTCGACATCGGCGCCTCCGTCGCCCGCACCACGCTCGACGCGAGCCTCGGCGCCCGCTCCTCCGCCGCGCTGACCTCCGAGGCCAGCGGCACCCGCCGTACCGCCGGGGTGCTCGTGGACCTCGACGACGTGCACCGGATCCGCAAGACCGTCGGCGGCACCGTCAACGACGTCCTCATCGCCGTGGTGGCGGGTGCGCTGCGCCGGTGGCTGGACGAGCGCGGGGACGGCAGCGAGGGTGTCGCGCCCCGGGCCCTGATCCCCGTCTCCAAACGCCGCCCGCGCACCGCCCACCCCCAGGGCAACCGGCTCTCCGGGTACCTGATGAAACTGCCCGTGGACGATCCGGACCCGCTGGGGCGGCTGCGTACGGTGCGCACGGCGATGGACCGCAACAAGGACGCAGGGCCCAACCGGGGCGCCGGCGCGGTCGCCCTCCTCGCCGATCACGTGCTGCCCCTCGGCCATCGGCTCGGCGGCCCGCTCGTCAGCCAGGCAGCCCGCCTCTGGTTCGACATCCTCGTCACCAGCGTCCCCCTGCCGAGCCTGGGCCTCCGCCTCGGCGGCTGCCCGCTCGCCGAGATCTACCCCCTCGCCCCGCTCGCCCACGGTCAGTCCCTGGCCGTAGCCGTGTCGACGTACCGCGGCAGCGTCCACTACGGCCTCGTCGCCGACGCTGAGGCCGTACCGGACCTGGAGCTGCTGGGCAAGGCGGTGACCCGGGAGGTCGAGGACCTGTTGGAGGCGTGCGCGTGGTGAGCCCCGTTCGCGCGTGAGAGCTCGGGTGGGTGGGGGTTCGTGGGCGAGTACGGGTAGGTCGTGGCTGGTCGCGACACATCACCCGCACCGCCGACGGATCCGCACTCCCGAGCTCTCCGCGCCCAGGGGTCGCCAGAGGCCGCAGCCCCTGGATTTTTGGTGAGCCGGGCCGAGGTCCGTAGAATTCCGCGTTCGGTGGCGGACGCGGTCGGCGTGCCGCGGGTGATCAGGGAAACGGCAGCGCGATGACGGTGACAGAGGACGGCCCGGCGGCCACGGACGAGGTCGTGTACGGCCCGGGCATCGACCCGGAGCGGCTCGCCGTGTGCCTCAGCGTGCTCGAAGAGCTCGACAAGCTGGACGTCGACCACCCCGACGCGATCGCGGTGCGCCGGGCGACGGCCGGTGTCTACCGCACGGTGAAGCAGCGCCGCCGCCAGGAGCGCCGCGCCGCCAAGACCGCGCACGACAAGACAGTCACGGAGTCCACGGCCACCGGCTCCGCCCAGCGGATCGACGACGAGACCGAGGGCATCCTGCCGTCGTCCGTGACCGAGACGGGGAAGATCGCGGGGATACTCCAGCGCCCGCGCTCCTGCTACACCTGCAAGACCCGGTACGTCGAAGTCGACTACTTCTACCACCAGCTCTGCGCCGACTGCGCCCGCCTGAACCGCGGCAAGCGCGACGCCCGCGCCGACCTCACCGGCAAGCGCGCCCTGCTCACCGGCGGTCGCGCCAAGATCGGCATGTACATCGCCCTGCGGCTGCTGCGCGACGGCGCGCACACGACGATCACCACGCGCTTCCCGAAGGACGCCATCCGCCGCTTCAAGGCCATGGACGACTCGGCGGACTGGATGCACCGCCTGGAGGTCGTCGGCATCGACCTGCGCGACCCGGCCCAGGCCGTCGCCCTCGCCGACCAGGTCGCCGAGGCGGGCCCCCTCGACATCCTGATCAACAACGCGACCCAGACCGTACGCCGCCTGCCCTCGGCCTACGCCGCCCTGGTCGAGGGGGAGAGCGCCCCGCTGCCCGTCGGTGAGCTCCCCGCGCACCACGTCATCGGCGCCTTCAACTCCGGCGCTGTGGACGGGCTGACCGCACTGCCCGTGGGCATCAGCGGCCTCGACGCGCAGCAGGTCGCCGACCTCGCCCTGGTCGCGGGCAACGCCAGCGTCGCCCGGCACCTCGACGGCACCGCCATCGACGCGGGCGGCCTGGTTCCCGACGTGGTCGACAGCAACACCTGGGTACAGACCATCGAGCAGATCTCCCCGGTGGAACTCCTCGAGACCCAGCTGTGCAACTACACGGCGCCCTTCATTCTGATCAGCAAGCTCCGCCCGGCCATGGCCGAGGCGGCCAAGAGGGCGACCAGCGCACGCGCGTACGTCGTGAACGTCTCGGCTATGGAAGGCGTCTTCGGCCGCGGCTACAAGGGCGCGGGCCACCCGAACACGAACGCCGCCAAGGCCGCGATGAACATGGTGACGCGGACCAGCGCCCAGGAGATGTTCCAGACCGACGGCATCCTCATGACCTCGGTCGACACCGGCTGGATCACCGACGAGCGCCCCCACTTCGACAAGCTGCGCCTCGCCGACGAGGGCTTCCACGCCCCGCTCGACCTCGTCGACGGCGCGGCCCGCGTCTACGACCCCGTCGTGCTCGGCGAGCAGGGCGAGGACCTGTACGGCGTCTTCCTGAAGGACTACGCGCCCGGCAAGTGGTGAGACGACGCCGCGACCCGGTCGGTCCGGCCCGCTCGGTCCGCCACCAGTTCCAGCACCGTGCGCCAGTCCTCCAGGACCCCGGCGTCCACTCCGGCGGACCGGCCCGCCTCTTCCGCCTGGCGTAGCGTCAGCACGTCCTCGACGAGGCCGGCGTCCACCCAGCCGCCCGCATGGAGTCGTACGAGATCGTCGGGGCCGAGGGCGTGCAGACGTACGAGATGTGCGACCCGTTCGCCGAGAAGGGGCCGGACGGCGTCGGCGGCCAGGTCCGCGTGGCTCGTGTCGTCACCCGGTCGCAGCAACTGGCCGATGGCGTGGACCAGGCCGGCCACCTGCAGTTCCTTGTCGGCGGGCCGCCCCCGGCGCAGCAGCGCGGCGGTCTGCAGCGCGTGTTCGTGCGGATCGGAGCAGGTGCCCGGAGTGCGGTCCGGTCCGTCCCGGCGGTCCGGCGCCTCGCCGCCGCTCCGGCAGGCGTGCAGCAGATCCATCAGCTCCTCGACGCTGCGCAGTTCCATCCGCCGGTCCTCCCGAGTCCGCCCGCGAGAAATGCCGTTGCGACACATGAGCAGATCATGGTCGGCTTGCGATTCGGCCAACAGGACCTGAACTACGTGCCGAGGACAGCGATCCGATGGGTCGTCGGCCCGGTGCGGGGTTCGAGTACTGAGCCGAACGGGTGATGAGAAAACAGGGTAAATGGGTCAAATTGCCCTAGGGTAAGGCCTGCTGGACGCTGAACGACTCAAGACAGTTACCTCTTGTTTTCAGCCCCATCGAGCGGCCACCCGCTCATTTGGTTACTCTGTACCGGACGGACAGCCTTATATGGGTCCCACCCACACCCACGGTCCGTCCCGGGACAAGCCGGTCACCACGGCCTGCTCTCACATCCAGGTAATCCGGCGCCACCGCGTCCGAGCTGACCTCGACTCAGACCCGAGCGGACGTCAGGCGCACAGCGGCAGGCTGGGCCGACATCCCGAGGGTGACCCGACACATAAGGAGTGCGCGGTGACACCAGAGAAGACGAATCGCGATCAACGCCCCAAGGAACGCACGGAGGGCGGCGTCCGGTCGAAGAAGGAGCTCGGCAGCCTGGACGTGTGGGCCAGGTCGGCACCGATCCGACTGGCGGGCTACGAGGACGACCTCGCCGAGCCCCACATCCTGCCCAGCGTGGACTGACGGGCAGGAACTTCGCGATCGCCGTCTGCATGGGCGTGCCGGACTCGCGCCCATGCAGATCAGATAAGCCACCGCCGACGACCGGCCCGGTATCTGGCCGTTCTGACACCGCGCCGTCGCCGCCGACGAGACCTGCACCTGGGACCCGGACACCACCGAGAAAGCCGCCCGCGCAGCCGCCCGCACCCTGGCCTCCCACGTCCTCACCGAGGCGAAGGCCCACGGCTTTTGGGGCATGGTGTTCAACGCCGTCGTCGAGACCAACCCGGCCGTACGGCTCTGGATCTCCCTCGGCTTCACCGTCCTCGGCACCGTCCCGAACGCGTTCGAGCACCCGAAGGACGGCCGCGCGTGGGGCTGCACATCATGTACAAGGCGCTTTGACGCGGCTGCTCGGACGCGGCTAGTCGATCGTTGCGGTCCGCTGCCAAGGACGCAGTTCCTCCAACCGGCCCGCCACCTCCAGGAGTTCGAGCTCCGAGCCCGGGCGGCCGACCAGCTGTACCGCGCAGGGCGCGCCCGACGGCAGCGTGCCGAAGGGCACCGACATCGCCGGCCAGCCCGTGAGGTTCCACGGCGGGGTCAGCGGCGAACAGTTCGTGTTCACCAGCAGATTCCGCAGCCACCCCCGCTCGTGCCAGTTCGCGGCGGCGGGCCCGCGCCGGGCGAGCGCCGGGGTGAGCAGCACATCGTGCTCGGCGAAGAACGGCTCCAGACGTCCGCGCAGTCGGTCCCGGCGGTCGCCCGCGCGAACCCCCTTCACGAAGCGCCGCCCCACGGCCGCGTGCACCCGCGTGCGCCGGGTGAGCAGCTTCGGATCGAGGCCCTCGGCGTCCACCGCGGTGCCCGCCGTCCAGTGCGCCAGCGAGGTCGTGCCCAGCCAGAGGGGATACGGCGGATCGGCCGGCCGGACATCGAGCCCGGCCCCGGCCAGCAACTCGGCCGCCCGGCGCGCGGCATCGGCGTACGGGCGGGTGACGGTCACGCCGATCAGGGGGCTGCGTACGGAGAGGGCGATGCGGGGTGGGCGGGAGGAGGTCTCGGGCGGTCGTACGGCGTCCGTTCCCGCCAGTATCCGGAACATCAGCCGGGCGTCCTCGACGGTCGTCGCGAGCGGGCCGTTCTCGGACATGCCGAACCAGTCGCCGTGCCCGATGTCCGCCGGGACCACACCGAAGCCCGGCTTGAGGCCGAGCAGACCACAGTTGGCGGCCGGTATGCGCAGCGAGCCCATGCCGTCGTTGCCGAGGGCCAGCGGCACCATCCCGGCGGCGACGGCGGCCGCGCTGCCGCCCGACGAACCGCCGGTCGTGCGCGAGGTGTCCCACGGGTTGCGGGCGGTACCGTGCACACCGTCCGTGGTGCCGAAGACGCACAGCTCGGGCACGTTCGTGAGCCCCACGACCACCGCGCCCGCCGCCCGCAGCCGGGCCACGGTCACATGGTCGTCACCGGCCGGCGTCTCCGATGTCGCGGCGGACCCGTTCCGGGTGGACTCGCCCCGCACGGCGAGGTTGTCCTTGATCGCCACCGGTACGCCCGCCAGGGGCAGTTCGGCCAGATCGGCCCGGCCGGCCACCTCGTCCGCCTCCGCCAGGGCGGCCGCCGCGCGGACCTTGCGGAACGCCCCGACCCGCCCGTCCAACGCCTCGATCCGCGCCAGATGCTCCGCCACCACCTCACGTGGCGTGACCCGCTTCTCCCGCACGGCGGCGGCTGTCTCGGCGGCCGTCCGGCCGACCCAGCTGGTCACGGGCGCTCCCTGGCGATGTCGTGCGCGTCGGTGTCGTACGCGACGGAGGGGCGTACTCGTGAGTAATGATCGAGTACGAGGAGCACTGTGCCCTGTGTGACGGCCCCGCGTCGAGAGGCTGCCGTGAGGAAGCGCGTCCATGACCGCCGCGCTACGCCTTCTTCGCGGGCGACGTGGCCAACCGCGTCGGCGGCATGAACTCCCGTACGTACGTCCGCTCCCAGCACGCCCCGGTCTCCCGCAGCTCGCGCCAGGTCGTGTACCGGTAGCGGAAGAGGCGGGCGCGGACGAACCGGGGCGGGGCGTCGGCGGGGAAGGGAGAGCGGCGGAGCAGGCGGAGGGTGTCGCGGTCGTTCTCCAGGAGGCGCTCCATCATGGCGCCGAACCAGGAGCCGGCGTACGCGGGCGAGAGCGCGGCGAACCACATCAGCCAGTCGAGCCGCAGATGGTACGGGGCGAACTGGCGCGGCCAGCGCCTCGGATCGCCCGGCTTGCCCTTGAACTCGTACTCCCGCCACTCCGACTCCTCGCGCGGCACCTCGTCCGCCGTCCCCTCCACCACCACCTCGTACCGCACCCGGCTGACGCTGCCGAACGCCCCGTAGGTGTTGACCAGGTGCAGCGGATCGAAGGAGCGGTTCATGACCTGGCGGCGGGAGATCATGTTGCGGACGGGGTGGTAGCTGAGCCAGAGGACCAGCGCGGCGACGGCGAGGACGACGACCGTGTACCAGGGGGGCGTGTCCGGGGTGTCCGGCGCTGGCGTCCCGAGGTCGACCGCGGACAGGGCCAGCACGATCGTGATCCAGTTCAGCCAGGAGAAGTTGCCCGACAGGACCAGCCACAGCTGCGTCAGGATCATCAGCGAGGCGGCGGCCGTCGCGATCGGTTGCGGGGCGAAGAGCAGGAACGGGACCACGAGCTGGGTGAAGTGGTTGGCGGCCACCTCGACCCGGTGGAACGGCTTCGGGAGGTGGTGGAAGAACCAGCTGAGCGGGCCGGGCATCGGCTGGGTCTCGTGGTGGTGGTAGAGACACGTCAGCTTTCGCCAGCACTCGTCGCCGCGCATCTTGATCAGCCCGGCGCCGAACTCGACCCGGAACAGCACCCAGCGCAGCAGGAACAGCACGACGACCGGCGGCGCGACCTCGTCGTTGCCGAGGAACACGGCCAGGAAGCCGACCTCCAGAAGCAGCGACTCCCAGCCGAACGAGTACCAGGTCTGGCCGACGTTCACGATCGACAGGTACATCGCCCACGGCACGAGCCACAGCACCATGCCGGCCCAGAGAGGCAGCAGCGAGTCCAGCCCCGCGACGAGCGCCGCCGACACCGCACAGCCCGCCCAGGCCCACGCCGCGAAGAAACGGTCCGAGTAGTGGCGGTGGAACACGCTCGGCGCGTGGCGGAACGGCACCCGCTCGACGAAACGGGGCACCGGCAGCATGCCGCGCTCGCCGATCAGCGCGCGGAACTGCAGGGCCGCCCCGAGAAAGGCGACCAGATAGACGACGGCCAGGGACCGCTGGAAGAGCAGCCGGCTCAGCCAGTGGTCGGGTGCGGTGAACCAGTCCACGGTAGTGACGATAGTGAGCGGATCGACGGCGAACCCTCCACTCGAATAATCGGGCAAATGCTGTCAAAGTGGCCCCATGGTTGATCGGGGAGCGAGCGACTCGGACGTCCCGGACGACTGGCTCGCCCACCCGGACGCGGTCCTGGCGCTCAACCTCATGGGCACCTTCGACTGGGACCTCGACGCCGGTGCGTTCCACATGGACGCCACGGCCCACGAAATCTTCGACGTACGCCCGGACGAGTACGACGGCAACCCCGAGTCCCTGTCGCTGCGGGTGCCCCCGATGGAGGGCCGCAGACTCGACACCCTCGTCTCGCAGGCCCTCAAGGACGGCAGCGAGAACTACGGCGCCTACTTCCGCATCCGCCTGCGTGACGGCACCCTGCGCTGGACCCACACCCAGGGCTACATCCGCCGCGACGGGACGGGCCGCCCGTACCGCGTCATCGGCATCGTCCGCGACGCCACCCGGGAACTGCGCGAGATCCGCTCCCGCACCGAGCGGGCCGCGCTCGACGAGGCCCGCCGCCGGCAGCCCAACGTCGTCCAGGTCATCACGGCCGCCCTGGCCCACGCCCGGACCGTCCAGGACGTGATCGACGTCCTGGAGGACACCGACGGCCTCACCCACCTCGGCGCGACCAGCCTGGTCATGGGCCTGGTGGAGGCCGGACGCATCCGGATGGTCGCCGCCGGCCCCCAGGACAGCTATGTACCCGGCACCCGGATCACCCGCCTCGACGTGAAGTACCCGATGAACGAGGTCGTACGGCACCTCGTACCGCACTTCATCGAGTCGCCTGAGGAGTTCGCCGAGTCGTATCCGCTGCTGTGGCCGCACATCACCGACCTCAAGATCACCTCGGCCGCGTATCTGCCGCTGATCGTGCAGGCCCGCCCCATCGGCGCGATGGGACTCCTCTACAACGACCGGCGGGGCTTCACCTCGGAGGAGCGCGACGTCCTCATCGCGCTCGGCAGCAGCATCGCCCAGAGCCTGCAGCGGGCCATGTTCTACGAGCAGGAGAAGGACCTCGCCGAGGGCCTCCAGCAGGCGATGCTGCCCCGGTCCATCCCCAGCTTCCCCGGCGCCGACATCGCCGTCCGCTACCGGGCCGCGTCCTTCGGGGGCTCGCTCGGCCGTGACATCGGCGGCGACTGGTACGACCTCATCCCGCTGCCCAACGGGCGCGTCGGCGCGGTCATCGGCGACGTCCAGGGCCACGACACGCACGCGGCGGCCGTCATGGGCCAGCTCCGCATCGTCCTCAAGGCCTACGCCACCGAGGGCCACACCCCGGCCATCGTGATGGCCCGCGCCTCGGCCTTCCTCCACGAACTCGACACCGACCGTTTCGCGACCTGCCTGTACGCGGAGGCCGATCTGTCCACCGGAGTGGTCCAGGTGGTCCGGGCCGGGCACATAGACCCCCTGGTGCGGCACACCGACGGCACCTGCCACCGGGTCACCGTGGAAGGGGGGCTGCCACTCGGGCTGTCCGCCGAGTTCGGTGGCCTGGAGTACCCGGTCACGACCATCGAGATGTTCCCCGGGCAGACGCTGATGCTCTGCACCGACGGCCTCATCGAACAGCCCGGCGCCGACCTCGACGACGGCATGCGGACGCTGAAGGCGCTGATCGCCACCGGGCCGGACGACGTCGACGATCTCGCCGACCGGCTCATCGACATGGCGGAGGAGAGAGGCGGCGACGACGATGTGGCCCTCCTCCTGCTGCGGCGCCGCAGCCGGAGTGCCGAGCAGCCCGGTGGGCGGCTCCAGCAGCACGTCGGGCCCGGTGACCCGGAGGCGCTCACGGAGGCCCGGCACATGATCGGCGCGGCCGTTCGCACCTGGGGTGCGCGGGACCGGGCCGACGAGATCGAGCTCGTCGCCGACGAGCTGATCACCAACGCACTCATGCACACGGAGGGCTCCGCGATCGTGACGCTGCGGGCCCTCGCCGGGTCCGACCGGCGGTTGCGGGTCGAGGTCGAGGACTCGTCCAGCGCGTTGCCGCGGCGGCGGGAGGCGGGGGAGTCGGGGGTGTCGGGGAGGGGGTTGCTGCTGGTCGATCGGCTGACGGATGGGTGGGGGGTGGAGGCGCGGGGCGGGGGGAAGTGCGTGTGGTGCGAGTTCCTGCTGCCGGGCGTCTAGTGATCTGGTTCGGAGATGCGTGAGCAGTAGCGGCAGATGCGGTCGAGGATCTGGTCGGCAGTCTTGGTCCATTTGAAGGGTCTGGCCTGGTCGTT